>DATMTZ010000374.1:0-9260 GCA_035563975.1 Oxalicibacterium sp.
CCCTGCCTATGGCTCGATCGTCGCGACCGGTGCCAATGCGTGCGTGCTGCACTATCGCGCCGGCGACGCAGAACTGAAGGACGGCGACCTGGTGTTGATCGACGCCGGCTGCGAACTGGATAGCTATGCGTCCGACATCACGCGCACCTTTCCCGCCAGCGGCAAATTCACCGGCCCGCAGAAGGAATTGTACGAACTCGTGTTGGCAGCGCAAACAGCGGCGATTGCCGAAACCGCGCCTGGCAAGCGCTTCATGGATGGACACGAAGCAGCGGTGAGGGTATTGACGCAGGGCATGCTTGATACCGGCCTGCTGGACAAGAACAAGGTAGGCACGCTGGAAGACGCGATCGCGAACCGTGCCTACAACCAGTTCTACATGCAGCGCACCGGCCATTGGCTGGGTATGGATGTGCATGACGTCGGCGATTACCGCGACGCATATCTGAACGGGACGGACCGGCCGTGGCGCACGCTGCAGCCCGGCATGGTGCTGACGGTCGAACCCGGCATCTACGTGCGGCCGGCGGAAGGCGTGCCGGAACAATACTGGAACATCGGCATCCGCATCGAAGACGATGCGCTGGTAACACCAGATGGCGTTCACATTCTGAGCGCAGCCGCGCCGAAAACCGTGGCCGACATCGAAGCCGTGATGAAGTCCTGAAGGCATGCAGACTGATTTCGACATTGCGATCTGCGGCGCCGGGCCAGTCGGCCTCAGCCTGGCTGCGCTGCTGGTTCTGCGCGGGACGGCCGCATCGCGTATCCTGTTGATCGATGCGCGCACCGCCGAGCAAGGCGCGCGCGATCCGCGCTCCATTGCGCTGTCCTACGGCAGCCGCCAGATTCTGGAATCGATTGCCGCCTGGCCGATCGCCGCGACGCAGATCAACCAAATTCACGTTTCCCGGCGCGGCCATTTCGGCCGCACGCTGATTGACCGCAGCGACTATGACTTGCCCGCTCTCGGTTACGTTACGCGCTACGGCGACTTGGTGACGGCCTTGAATGCGCAGCTTACAGCCAGTGGCGTAGCGACGATGCGCCCCGCATCGGTGGTCGGCATGAATGAAACCGGCGAGGCGGTCACCGTCCACCTGGCCGAGCGCGCCGGTGTGTGCGCCGGCATCGTGGTGCAGGCAGAGGGCGGCGTTTTTTCGGAACAACAGAAGAAGTCGACTCATCGCGACTATCAGCAAACTGCGATCGTCGCGCACGTCGATACCAGCGCACCCATTGCACATCGCGCTTACGAGCGTTTTACCGACGAAGGTCCGCTGGCACTGCTGCCGCAGGACGGCGGCTACGCGCTGGTGTGGTGCGGGCGCCCCGCAACCGCCGAACGCCTGTTGACGTTGAACGATGTGCAGTTCCTGGACCAGCTTTCCATTGCTTTCGGCAAGCGGCTCGGTATTTTCACCACGGTCACCGCACGTCACGCCTTCCCGCTCGGACTCAATGCGCAACCAGCGCATACCGCGCGCAGCGTCGCGATCGGCAATGCCGCCCAAACACTTCATCCGGTTGCCGGTCAGGGACTGAATCTGGGCCTGCGCGATGCCGCTGTCCTGGCGCGTCTGCTGGCCGGGCAGGCAGAACCGTCCGCGCTCGCAGCGTTCTCGCGGCAACGGCAGATGGATCGCAATACGACCATTCGCCTCACCGACATCATGGCGAGGATTTTCGCCGGCACGCCAAGCGGCACACTGCCGCAGGCAGTGCTCGGCGCGTCGCTCGGCATGATCGACGCGATCATGCCGGCAAAGCGGTTGCTGGCAGAACAGATGATGTTCGGCCGTCGCCAATAAACATTCGCATTAGCCGTGGAAAAAGAATAAAAAAAGCCGCGTCGAACGCGGCTTTTTTGCGATGGGGCGGGATTAGATGCCAACCTCGGCACGCTGAAATTCGGCCCAATTGACGGTCGGCGCCTGCTTTGCACCGCCATCAGTCAAGGTTTCCAGGCAACGCGCCTTGGTTGCCTGAATCGCCTCGATCAGAAAGTCCGCGTCGTACGCCGTCAACATATGCGACTGATAGGCCTCCATGTACTTCTTGATCCACTCGCGCTCGCTTGGCAAGTCCTGCAACTCGTGAAAAATGGCGTCGTCCCAGTGCCAGCTCAAGCCGAGTTCATAAAACGCGGCGTTATACGCTGCCAGATGGCACTTCACCGCGTCGCGTATCGGACATTGTTCAAATTCAGCCATTGCACTTCTCCTCGAATGGGCACGGGTCGCTGCGAAGGTATGCGCAATGACTCGCTATGAGGACATGCTAAGTGCAGACATGAATTAGGTATAGTTAAAGTATTTAATATGAACCATTACTTTCAGCTTATAAAATGGACGCATCAGCAAGACGCACGGCGCAATATTGCGTCTTGTATAACTTTTTGATCATTTATACGTCGAAAATGAATCGTTCAGCACCGCTCAACAGCAGGAAGTGCGGCCCGCTGCAACGCGCGAATAGCGACATGTTCAGGCGCTCCGCCACCATATGTCCCATCTGTGTGGCACCTGAGCGTGACAGCAGGAAAGGGATGCCCATCTGCGCTCCTTTCATCACCATTTCCGATGTCAGGCGGCCGGTCGTATAAAAAATCTTGTCGTCTCCACGCACGTCGTCGAACCACATCTTTCCCGCAATCGCGTCCACCGCATTGTGTCTGCCGACGTCTTCGACGAAATACAGCAGCTCGCCTTGTGCCGAAAACAGTGCGCAACCGTGCAGCGATCCTGCCTGCTTGTATATCGAGCGGTGCGTGCGGACCGTCTCGATAATCGTGTGCAAGGTCGACTGTTTGAGCCGCGCTTCCGGTGCCAGGACAATCGAATCGACTTCGTGCATCAAATCGCCGAACACCGTGCCTTCGCCACTGCCGGTCGTGACCGTCTGTCGTGCGGTGCGCTCTTCGATGCTTTCAATGCCATTGCGCGTCGTTACGGCTACCGCGTCGACCTCCCAGTCGACCTGCACCGAAACGATTTCCTCGATATTCCTGACCAGGCGCTGGTTGCGCAGATAACCGAGCGTAAGCGCCTCGGGGAAGCCGCCTAGCGTCATCAGCGTGACCACTTCGCGTTTGTCCACGTAAATTGTCAGCGGCTGCTCGGCAGGTATCGCAACCGTCGATTGACGACCGCGCTCGTCCATGACATCGACGTCATGCGTCAGCTTGCGTGTTGCGTGGGACAGGAGAGGACGGGGTTTCATGAATCGGAATCGGAAATGAACATGCGCGCAAAGAACGCCAAAACGCGATTATGACATCGCACGCAAGGTCACATGCAGGGACAAAATAAAACCGGCACCGACTTTGCAGGCGGTGCCGGTTTGCGTAAAGCAGGTTCGCTTTAGTTTGCTGCTGCCATGCTGTTGGTCAGATTGACCAGCGCCTGGCCGCCGCCGTAGCTGCTTTGATCCGGCGGCGTACCGCCCATCGTGATGCGGATTGCACAGTACTTGAATTCCGGAATCTTGCCGAACGGGTCAAGCGCTGCGTTCGTCAGCTTGTTGATCGCCGCTTCGTAGTAGCAGAACGGAACGAAGACGGCGCCGCGTGGCGAGCTGTCGTCGGCACGTGCATACAGCGAAACCTTGCCGCGACGCGATTCCAGCGTGATCAGGTCGCCCGGCTTGCCGCCCATTGCCACCAGATCCAGCGGGTGGATCAGCGCGATCGGATCCGGCTCGATCGAATCGAGCACCGTTGCACGGCGCGTCATACTGCCGGTGTGCCAGTGCTCCAGCTGACGGCCGGTGATCAGCACCATCGGGTACTCGGTATCCGGACGCTCGTTCGCAGGAATGATGTCGGCAGGCACGAAGCGCGCACGGCCGGATTCACGCGGAAACTCGTCGACGAACACGACTGGATCGCCAGGATCGCCTTCCTTCAGACATGGATAGGTGACAGCATCTTCGCGCTCCAGACGTTCCCACGTGATGCCGGCGATGCTTGGCATCGTGTGGCGCATCTCGTCGAACACTTCCGACACATGCTTGTAGTTCCAGTCGCAGCCGAGGCGCTGGCCCATTTGCTGGATGATCCACAGATCCTGCTTCGCTTCGCCCGGCGGATTGATGGCTTGACGGCCCATCTGCACGATACGGTCGGTGTTGGTGAACGTACCGGTTTTTTCCGGGAATGCGCTGGCCGGCAGAATCACGTCGGCCAGATAAGCGGTCTCGGTCAGGAAGATGTCCTGCACAACGAGATGGTCCAGTGCGGCGAGCGCTTCGCGTGCGTGGTTTGCATCCGGATCCGACATTGCCGGGTTCTCGCCCTGCACATACAGGCCGCGGATCTTGCCGTCGGTGATCGCATGCATGATCTCGACCACCGTCAGGCCCGGGTTTGGATCCAGCTGCTCGACCGGCATGTTCCATGCCTTGGCGAAGGTCGCGCGAATCTTCTCGTCGTTGACCGGCTGGTAATCCGGATACACCATCGGGATCAGGCCGGCGTCGGATGCGCCCTGCACGTTGTTCTGGCCGCGCAGCGGATGCAGGCCGGTGCCCGGGCGACCGATCTGGCCGGTCATCAGCGACAGTGCGATCAGGCAGCGCGCATTGTCGGTGCCGTGCACGTGTTGCGACACGCCCATGCCCCACAGAATCATGGAAGCCTTCGAGGTCGCATACAGGCGCGCAACATAGCGCAGCGTTTCAGCATCGATGCCGCAGATCGGCGCCATCAGTTCAGGCGTGTAGCCTTCGACATTCTTGCGCAGCTCTTCGTAACCGATCGTACGGCTTTCGATGAAGTCCTTGTCGACCAGGTTCTCGGTCACGATCACGTTCATCATCGCGTTCAGCATGGCGACGTCAGTGTCGGCCTTGAACTGCATGAAGCGGTGTGCGATACGCGACATTTCCGAACGGCGCGGATCGCAGACGATCAGCTTGGTGCCGTTGCGCACTGCGTTCTTGATCCAGGTAGCAGCGACCGGGTGGTTCACGGTTGGGTTCGCACCGATCACGATGACGACTTCTGCCTTGGTCACGTCCATCACCGGATTCGACACAGCGCCGGAACCGATACCTTCCAGCAGCGCCACCACCGACGAAGCGTGGCACAGGCGCGTGCAGTGGTCGACGTTGTTGCTGCCGAAACCGGTACGAACCAGCTTCTGGAACAGATACGCTTCCTCGTTGCTGCCTTTTGCCGAGCCGAAGCCGGCCAGCGCTTTCTTGCCTTGCGTGTCGCGGATCTTGACGAACTTGCCGGCAGCGGCTTCCAGCGCTTCTTCCCAGGTTGCTTCCCGGAAGACTTCCATCACGCGATCCGGATCCATCACGAAGTCGCCCTTCTTCGGCGCATCGGCGCGGCGGATCAGCGGCTTGGTCAGGCGGTGCGGGTGATGCGCATAGTCGAAACCGTAGCGACCCTTGACGCACAGGCGTGCGTGGTTTGCCGGACCGTCGCGGCCTTCGACGTACAGAATCTTGTTGTCCTTGACGTTGTAGGTCAGCTGGCAACCCACGCCGCAGTATGGGCAAACCGAGTTGACCTGCTTGTCCGGAACATTCATGGCCACGTCGCGAGCCGGCATCAGTGCGCCGGTCGGGCAGGCCTGCACGCATTCGCCGCAGGCGACGCAGGTCGACGCACCCATTGGATCGTCCATGTCGAACACAATCTTTTCATGATCGCCGCGGAATGCCAGGCCGATCACGTCGTTGACCTGTTCGTCGCGGCAGGCGCGCACGCAGCGCGTGCACTGGATGCAGGCGTCAAGGTTGACGGTCATCGCAGGATGCGAGAAGTCCGGTGCCACGCGTTCGCGCGGTGCGAAACGCGGCTTGCCGAGCTTCATCTTGGTGGCCCACTGGTCCACTTCGTTGTTGCGGGTGTAGTCGGTTTCAGGCATGTCGGACGACAGCAGTTCCAGCACCATCTTTTGGGCGGCAACAGCGCGGTCGCTTTCGGTGTTGACCTTCATGCCGTTGACAGGATTACGGCAGCAGGACGGCGCCAGCACGCGCTCGCCGTTGATTTCGACGACACAGGCGCGGCAGTTGCCGGCGGTGTCCATGCCTTCCTTGTAGCACAGGTGCGGAATCTCGATGCCTTCGCGCTTGGCAACGGTCAGAATCGTGTCCGTCGCGCGGCCGGTCACTTCGCGGCCGTTCAGTTCGAAGGTTACGGTAGGCACATCCAGTTGCGCCAGTTCGTTACGGGTAATTGCGTTCATTTTTCTCTTCACCTTATTCCGGCTTCGTTCAAGCCAACTCGTGCGGGAAATACTTGATGACACAGTCGACCGGATTCGGCGCCGCCTGTCCCAGACCGCAGATCGATGCATCGCGCATCACTTGCGACAATTCTTCCAGCAGACCGGTATCCCACTTGGATTCCTTGATCAGTGCCGACGTCTTCGCGGTACCGACACGGCACGGCGTGCACTGGCCGCAGGATTCGTGATGGAAGAAGTTCATCATGTTGCGCGCGGCCTGCATTGCGGTGTCCTTGTCAGACAGCACGATCACGGCCGCAGAACCGATAAAGCAACCATACGGCTGCAGCGTATCGAAGTCGAGCGGAATGTCGTTCATCGTCGCTGGCAGAATGCCGCCCGATGCGCCGCCCGGCAGATAGCCGTAGAACTTGTGGCCATCCAGCATGCCACCGCAGAACTCGTCGATCAATTCCTGGATCGTCACGCCGGCAGGCGCCAGTTTCACGCCCGGGTTCTTCACGCGACCGGAAACGGAATACGAACGCAAGCCCTTGCGGCCGTTACGACCGTGCGACGTGAACCATTCTCCGCCTTTTTCCAGAATCTCGCGCACCCAGTACAGCGTCTCGAAGTTGTGTTCCAGCGTCGGACGGCCGAACAGGCCGACTTGCGCCACATACGGCGGACGCAGACGCGGCATGCCGCGCTTGCCTTCAATCGATTCGATCATCGCCGACTCTTCACCGCAGATATAGGCGCCCGCGCCGCGACGCAAGAAGATTTCCGGCATGTTTTTGATCGGCGGATTGGCTTTCAGTTTCGCCAATTCCTCTTCCAGCATGGCGCGGCAGCCGTGGTATTCGTCACGCAGGTAAATGTAGATCGTCTGGATGTCGACCGCCCATGCGGCAATCAGCATTCCTTCCAGGAAACGGTGCGGATCACGCTCGAGATACACGCGATCCTTGAAGGTGCCCGGTTCGCCCTCGTCAATGTTGACCGCCATCAGGCGAGGGCCTTTTTCGTTGCGCACGATGCGCCATTTACGGCCCGATGGGAAACCTGCACCGCCCAGACCGCGCAAACCGGAGTCTTCCATCGTTTTGAGGACGGATTCGACATCGCGTTCACCGCTGACGCATTTTTTCAGCAACTCGTAACCGGCATCCTTCTGGTAAGCCGCGAAATCGATGATTTCACCAGGCGCCTGGGTCGTTTGTTTCTTGGCGACCGCAGTCTGCACCGCTTCTGCCGTTGCATGGATGATCGGATTCTGGTGCACCACGGCGACCGGCGCCTGCTCGCAGCGGCCGACGCACGGCGCAGGAATCACGCGCACTTCCTTGCCCAGAATGGACGGCAGCTTGGCCAGCAGATCTTGAGCACCAGCCATTTCGCACGATAAACCGTCGCAGACGCGAATCGTCAACGCTTCCGGCGCGGTGTCGTTTTCCTTGACCACATCGAAGTGGTGGTAAAAGGTCGCGACTTCATACACTTCGGTTTGCGCCAGGCGCATTTCCTTGGCCAGTGCCGCCAAGTGAGCCGACGACAGGTAACCGAACTTGTCCTGGATCTTGTGCAGGTGTTCGATCAGCAGATCCGGCTGGCGCGATTCGTCGCCCAGCAGCGCCTGCACTTCAGCCAGCGCAACCGGGTCGACACGGCGGCCTTTCGGTGCCTGACGCTTGCGCTCTTTGGTATTGACGACTTCCTGCACTGCAATTGGAATGACTTTGTGATTCATGATGGTTCCTAATCAACTTGCAAAGTATCCGGCCGTGTCCGGATTTCAATTGTTACGAGTTACGACTGTTCACGTACCACAGGCCGTTGCATTCGCATGCACGGCCTTATTTTTTTCTGGATGCGAGTCCTGCGCATTATTACCGCACGTACCGCCCATCCCTGCCTACCAGCGTCAACTCGACATAGTTGCTGCCAGTGTGATCCTTTTCGCTATAGCTCAGCGAAACGCCTCCCATGTCGACACGCTGCATTGACTCCAGCGCGCGAATGAAGCTTTCTCGCGTCAGATTGCGCCCAGCGCGGCGCAATCCTTCCACCATCACCTTCGCCGACAGAAAACCTTCCATCGCTGCGTAAGAAATCGTCGTGCCGTTCACCTTGGCCGCTGCGGCAAATTCTTTGCCCAGTCCGGTCGTTTCGGACGTAGGCGGCGGCGTAATCTGCGACACGATCATGCCAGCAGCATCACTGCCCAAATCCTTGATGAACTCCTTCGACGAATTGTTCGACAGCGTCATGATGTGCATATGCCCGCCATGCGCGCGAATCGCCTTGATCACATTGACCGTATTCGTCCCCGAACTGACGATCACCAACGCATCCAGCTTGGCATTCACCAGCTTTTGCGCGACCTCGTCGATGTTCGGCTTCAAACGCGGAAAGATTTCAATAATGGCCGGCTTGAGTCCGTACTCCGCCATACCCTTATTGAAACCGTTCAATCCGTCCAGTCCGAGCGCATCGTCCTTTTCATACGTCAGCAGGCCGATGTTCTTCAAGCCGAACGTATTGAAATGCTCAATCGCCTTGACCACTTCATCCTGGTATTTCGCCCGCACATTGAACACCAGCCGATTTACTGGTGTGTGCAACGCCTCAGCGCCGGTACTTGGCGCGATCAGCGGCACCTTGTGTGCAGCCAGCTGCGGCAAAATCGCGATCGTCTGCGGTGTGCCTCGGCTTTGGAACAGAGCAAATACCTGGTCCTTCTCGATCAGCGCCTTGGCGTTTGCCGCCGCCTTTTCAGGCAAATACTGATCGTCGAGTATCCTCAACTCGATCTTGCGCCCGTTGACGCCGCCCTGCCGATTAACACCGGCGATGTATGCAGCGGCGCCCTGATTCATCTCCTTGACGGTGCCGGCAGCGGTACCGGTCAATCCAATGGTTTGCCCGATGAGAATGAGATTGTCGCTCACCCCCTCTTCGGCCCATGCCATGTGACCCAGTCCTGCGAGAATCAACACCGCTATCAACGATCGACGCAACATCGTATTTCTCCCCTTAAAAACAATCCATATATGCTTTTTTTAGCATAAC
>DATMTZ010000375.1:0-2283 GCA_035563975.1 Oxalicibacterium sp.
CACGTCGGCGCCGCCCGACGCACCGGACTGGGCGCCGCCCTGTGCGTTACCGCGCGCGCTCACCAAGGACGTCAGGCCGACCCAGTCGTCCACGTTCAGCGTATACATACTGACGTTCGCGACCACGCCGCTGTCCGGCTCCGGCGCCGGCGTATTGATGCCGATGCCGCCGCGCACCACGCGCCACGCCGCATGGACGTCACCCGCATTTTTTTCGCGGACGTAGCCGGCCGTAATCGCGCTGCCAAGCGACAGCCTGATGCGGTCACGCAGCACCGCCGGATTGTTCGACGGCGCGTCGACCAGCTCGAACTTGAGCGGCATCGTGTCACCCGCAGCCTTGCGCAGCGGTGCCGGCAGGTTCAAGCCGATGCCGCGCAGATTCGATTCGACGGTGACCTCGGCATGGCCGTTGCGAACCGTGACGGTGGTGCCGAAGCGCGTCACGCCGCTGATACCGTCGATCAGTTTCTGCGCATCGGGATAAGCCTTGCGCAAACCGGCGGCCGCCACGCTGCCGTCCGCCTTGATCACGATGTCGCCGTTCTGTTGCGAGCCGCCGGCTACCGTCAGCGGGCCGCCCAGGAAGCTGGCCTTGATGCCTTTCAATTGCACGCCGCTTTCATTGAACTCAAGCTGGCCATTCGCCTGCGTCATCGCCGGCATGCCGTTCATCAAGGTGATGCTGTTGTTGTCGAACTTGAGCAAACCCAACACCTTCGCCTCGCTCATCCGGTGCAGCGGCAATTGCAGCTTCAGCGCGAGGCTCGCATCGCCGCCTGCCTTCGTCTCGTCAGTGAAATGGCCGATCCACCCGGCGACCGGGCTGTCGACCGTGTATTGCACCAGATCCTGCAGTGAACCGGCCGCGTGGCCATCGATCTGCAGCACGCCGCCGTCGGCCAGCAGGTCGGGCAGTACCGCTTTTACATTGCTCAGCCGCGCGCCGTGCGTGGTCGCGATGTCGGCCGTGATTTCCATGCGCGTGCGGTCGAACAGGATGCCGCCCTTGATCTTCTCCAGCAGCGGCCACATCGGCGCCTTGCCGTCGCGGCCGTATTCGCCCGGGGTGTAATTCAGCGCGCCATCGTCGATGCGCCCCGAAAACAGGAACACGCCCTTGTTCTTGTCGTTCGCCTTTTGCGCATGGAAGGGGAATTGCGCCAAGTCGCCCTTGATGCGGATCACGCCGTCGTGCAGGGTGCCACCCACCAGCGCGTGCGACAGCCATTCGCGCACATGCTGGTCCAGCGCCAGCGGCAGATAATCCCCCACCTTGTCCAGCGGCAGTCCGTCGAGCGCGCCCTGCATGTCGGTTAAGCCGAAACGGTGGCCTGCCGGCTTGGCAAGCGACACCGTCTGCGTACCGACCAGCGAGCCGGTCATGCCTTCACCGGTGAAATTCAGGTTGCGCAAGTTGAGCTGCAGTTCATCGTTCTTCTGCAGCGCCCATTTGGCATCCAGCTTCAGCGTATCGAAGCGGAGGTCCGGCTTCTGGAACACGGTCGGCAACGACAGCTTGAGTTGCTGTGAAGCGAGCAAGAGCACGCCGCCGTGATTGTCGGCATCGATGCGGCCTGACAGATTTTCGAATCCGGGAATTGCAGGTATCGCCGCCTGCGCCGGCCCGCCGGCAGAAGCCGGATGCCCCGGGCGCGCAGGCTGCGCCTGCATCGCCAGCTTGTCGAACTGGCCGGCGATCTTGTACGACTGCAACGCCGGATAACTGCCCTGCCACTGTGCAGAAAAATCCGTCAGCCGGCCGCGCGGCGCAAAATCGTTCAGCATGCGGCGATGCGCGTCGGTCAGCGGCAGGCGCCCGGCAAACTGCGCCAGCGTTTGCAGGTCGAGCTGCTTGACCTGCAACTCGGTCTGCTCCGGCTGCCCCTTCCGCGCCGCGAGATAGCGTTCGCTGAACGTGGTCTTCGGCAGCACCAGGCCGTCGCCGGTTTGCAGCGAAAAATCGACCAGCGAGATCGTGTGTCCCAACACGCCGAAGCTTGCCGTGCCAAAGCTGGCCGTGCCGTCCTGTGCGCCGCCGTCCAGCACGTCGCGTACCGAGACACGTCCGTTTACTCTGGTCAAGGTCATCGGCGCCAAGTCCTGCCGCCATTGCGCGACCACGTCGCGCACGCTGAGGTCCGCCGTGAAATCGACGACATGCGCATGATCGAAGCTGAGCCAGGCGCGCATCGAACCGCCGGCCTGTCGCAGGTCGAACGGGAAATCGACATAGGTCTTCCACGCCGCCAGGTCCGCATCGCGCAAGTCTGCATAAACCTG
>DATMTZ010000376.1:0-2105 GCA_035563975.1 Oxalicibacterium sp.
GTGCGGCCGCTGTCGCCGGTCGCCACCGCGCGGTGCTGCTGCACGATTGCAGCGGTCAGCGGTTCAGGCGCCGCTGCGAGCGGATGCGTCGGCGCCACCGCGAAGACCCAGTCGATGTCGCGCATTGCCTTGACCCGGAAACCGCCGCTGCTGCGTACCAGTTCGGGGCCGTCGAAGGAGACGCCGATCGCCAGGTCGGCCTCGCCGTTGATCAGGCTTTCCCAGGTGCCGGACAGCACCTCGGTCGAAAAGCGCAGCCGCGTGCCGGCTTGCTCGCGGTCGAATTCCTCGATCAGCGGCACCATCTTCTCGAAGGGAATGATGGCGTCGAGCACGATGCGCAATTCGACTTCCCAGCCGGTTGCGGTGCGCTTGACGCGCTGCTCCAGCTCGTCCGCCGCGCGCAGCAGGTGGCGGCCTTCGTCCAGCAATTCGCGACCGGCGGGCGTCAGCTTGGCGCGATGGCCGCGGCGGTCGAACAGCAGCACGTCGAGGTCGTCTTCCAGCTTGCGCACGCTGTAGGTCAGCGCGGACGGCACGCGGTCGAGCGCGACAGCCGCCGCGCCGAAGCTGCCCTTGCGGTCTATCGTGTCCAGGATGCGGATGGCTTCCAGCGTCAGATTCATGGTGAAAATCGATATTCAAAATACTTGAACAAGTCGTCCGGAATTATGCCCTTATTTAATTCCTTTGACGCGCCTATAGTGGAACCCATGTTGCACAATTTAATTCAACGAAAGGAGCACATCATGCTGGAAGTTCGTAAAAGTGAAGACCGCGGTCATGCCAACCACGGCTGGCTCGACGCCCGCCATACCTTCTCGTTCGCCAGTTACTACGATGAGGATCACATGGGTTTCGGTCCGCTGCGCGTGATCAACGAGGATCGCGTTGCCGCTGGTAAAGGCTTCGGCACGCACGGCCACCGCGACATGGAAATCATCACCTATGTGCTGGAAGGCGAGGTCGCGCACCGCGACAGCATGGGTAACGGCAGCACGATCCGCCCGGGCGACGTGCAGCGCATGAGCGCCGGCACCGGTGTGCAGCACTCGGAATTCAATCCGTCATTGGTGAACAAGACGCATCTGCTGCAGATCTGGATCGAGCCGAATCAGCGCGGCGTGACGCCGAGCTACGAGGAAAAGCGCTTTCCCGAAGAAGACAAGCGCGGCCGCCTGCGCCTGATCGCCAGCCAGGACGGCGAAAACGGCTCGGTGCGCATGCATCAGGACGCGAAGCTGTATGTCGGCCTGTTCGACAACGACGAAGCGGCGCGCTTGCCGCTCGCATCCGGTCGCCGCGCGTTTGTCCATATCGCGCGCGGCGAAGTCGAAGTGAACGGCATTGCATTGAAGGCCGGCGATGCGCTGAAGGCGACTGATGTCGCGGAGTTGAGCATCGGCCGCGGCAAGGGCGCGGAAGTGCTGGTGTTCGATCTGGCTGACTAGCTGTTCGACAATGAAAAAGGGCGGCATCCAAAAGATGCTGCCCTTTTTGCGTTCGGCGGCCGCAGTTCGCCAGGTGGCATCAGAGGAGATCGATGCCGAAACGGCGCATGAAGACAGCAAACAGGCCAAAGCACAGGATCGTGATCACGGCCGATGCAAGCAGCGTCAGCCAGAACCCGATGCGCGGCAGCAGGATCGGGAAGATCAGAAACATCGGCAGCGTCGGGACTACATACCAGAAGGTGTACCAGGCGTGGTTGGCAAGTTTTTCCTGCGGCTGCTTTTCGATATGCAACCAGATCAGCGTTAACACTGTAATCAGCGGCAGCGCCGCGATCAGCCCGCCCAGCTTGTCGCTGCGTTTGGCAAATTCGGAAACGGCAACGACCACGCCAGCCGTCAGAAAATATTTTGTGATGATCCAGGCCATTCGTGCTCCGACAGTTCGGTTCTTGCAAGGTCGCAGGCAGGTTCAACGTGCTCGTTATGCATCGATATCCAGCGGCGCAAAGGACTTGATCATGTCATCCAGTTGCTTCAGTTGCGCGAGGAACGGCTCCAGCTTCGCCAGCGGCAGTGCGCTCGGACCATCGCATTTCGCCACATTTGGATCCGGATGCGCTTCCAGGAACAGGCCGGCGAGGCCGACACCCA
>DATMTZ010000377.1:0-1688 GCA_035563975.1 Oxalicibacterium sp.
CACGCCGGCGATGGTCTCGCTTTGCGACGGCGCCTTGCCGCGGACGGCGCCGGCATGACGCAGCGCCTCGGCCAGCCGCGATGCGCGCACCGGCTTCAGCAGATAGTCCAGCGCATGGACGTCGAAGGCTTTCAGCGCATATTCGTCATACGCCGTCACAAAAATGATCGCCGGCGCAACGCCTTCCCTCCGCGCCAGGTGCGCGGCCAGCTCGATGCCGCTCATGCCGGGCATCTGCACATCGAGCAGCACCACATCCGGCACCAGTTCGTCGATGCCGTCCAGCGCCTGTTGCGCCTGTGCCGCCTCGCCGACCAGTTCATGCGGATAATCGGCCGCGATGTCGGACAACAGCGTCTTCAGACGTGCGCGCGCCGGCGCCTCGTCGTCGACGATGAAAATGCGCGGCAAACCCCGCGTCATGCTTCCGCCTTTCGATATGGCACCGACAGGTGCACCCTGAACAGGCCGTCGGCCACTTGCGTCGTCAATTGTCCTTCCACGTCGTACAGCAAGGCCATGCGTTCGCGGATATTGTTCAGCGCCATGTGGTTACCGGTCGATATCGCATGCGGGTGAAACGGATTGGTGATCGCGATTTCGATGCGGTCGCGCACGCGGCGCACGCCGACCCGTATCGTCGCGCTGTCCTGCGATGGCTCGACGCCGTAATGAATGGCGTTCTCCAGCAGCGGCTGCAGCAGTAGCGCCGGCACCGTTGCCTTCTGCAAGGTGCTGCCGGGAATATCGTCCAGGTTCCATTCCACATGCAGCCGTTCGCCCAGCCGGATCTTCTCCACCGACAGGTATTGCATCGCGATCCGGATCTCGTTGCCCAGCGTCGTGATGTCGCGCGGGTCGCGCATCAGGATACGGAACAGGTCGGCCAGGTCTTCTAGCGTGCTTTCAGCGCGGCGCGGTTCGGTGCGGATCAGCGACAGCACGGCATTCAGGCTGTTGAACAAAAAATGCGGACGGATGCGTGCCTGCAGCGCCTGCAGCCTGGCTTCCGCCAGCGCCGGGGAAAAGGCGCGCGTGCGCAGTTCGAAATAATGCTGCAGCAGGAATCCGAACAAGGCCGCACAGCACGCCCCCTGCAGTACCGACACGCCGATCAGCGACACGCTCGCTGCGGCATCGGTCAGCAGATAACGGATGATCAGGCCGGTCAGCGCCGCCGGCACCAGGCCGCACAGCGCACGTTGCGCCCATGTCGGCGTCGTCGGTCGCACGATGCGGCGCAGGCCGCACAGGGCGAACAGCGAGCTCAGGCAGGCCAGTTCGACCAGCATCGACGCTGCGATGAAGCTGAACAGGCCGTTCTCCAGGCTGGATGCGCCTACCAGCGCCGCTGCCAGCACCGCCGCATTGACGAACAGCAGCACCCTGACCATGATGCCGATATTGCAGCAATCCGGGATCACGCTCTCGATCGCGGATGGCCTGGCGTCGGCAGAGGGGGCAGAAGAAGACTGGCTCACGTTGGGCATCGCCTGTCGGCGTCTTGTTATCGTGTCTGATGCTGTCGCGGCGCTGTTCGCGCGCGCTATAATCGCGTATTCCCTGGGAACCCCATTATGACAGCACAACTTTCCAAGAAAAGCGAGGCCTGGTCGGCGCGTTTCAACGAACCCGTCTCGGACCTGGTCAAGCGTTACACCGCCTCGGTTTTCTTCGACAAGCGCCTG
>DATMTZ010000378.1:0-10719 GCA_035563975.1 Oxalicibacterium sp.
ATGGCAGGCATGCCGATGAAGCAGCATTGACGCTGCTGCGGAAGCGCAAAATAAAAGCCGCTGAAGCGGCTTTTATTTTTTGCTTACGCAGTTTGCGGAGGCGGCGTCATGCGGGAGACGATTTCCTTGCGATAGCGGTTCAGTTCCTGCACGGTGCCGAAGGTTCTTTCGAACAGCAACGACATGTTGTGCAGGATGCGGTCGACCACTTTCTTTTCCCACTCGCTGTCGAACTTGATCTGGCCGTCGAGCCAGCGCTCCAGCCAATCAGGATCCGGCAGACGCGATTGCACGGTGTCGTTCGGAAACAGCGCTTCGTTCACGTGCAGATTGGTCGGATGCAAGGGCTTTTCGGTGCGGCGTGCGGATGCCATCAGCACGCCGATCTTGGCGAAAGCTGCGCGCGCGCTGTCGCCCACTTCAACCAGCGCCTTCTTCATATAGCGCAGATAGGCGCCGCCGTGGCGCGCTTCGTCCTGGCTGATGATCTTGTAGATGTGCTTGATCACCGGTTCGGTATGCCAGTCGGCGGCGCAACGATACCAGTGGTTCAGTCGGATTTCGCCGCAGAAGTGCATCATCAGCGTTTCCAGCGCGGGGGCCGGGTCGAATTCGAAACGCACGTTGTGCAGCTCTTCTTCGGTCGGCACGAACTCCGGACGGAAACGGCGCAGGTATTCCATCAGCACCAGCGAATGTTTTTGCTCCTCGAAAAACCATACCGACATGAAAGCGGAAAAATCGCTGTCGCCACGGTTGTCGCGCAGGAACATCTCGGTAGCGGGCAATGCAGACCATTCGGTGATCGCATTCATGCGAATCGTCTGCGCCTGTTCGTCGCTCAGCTTGGAGCCGTCAAACTGATCCCACGGAATGTCTGTCTCCATATTCCAGCGGACCTGCTCCAGTGATTTGAATAATTCTGGGTACAACATATTTGCCTTCAATACCTTGAGAATTTGGTTAAGTCCTTGATTCTACCAAGAAATTCCGCTGCCAAATAGCGTGATTACACGTACAGACGCCGCAAACAACGGAAAATATCCCGAACAATACCGGACACGCACCGATGCAACAGCGTGCAAATGTCGCGCATTGTCTGCAATCCATGTGTCGGGCGCATGACAAGCTCAGCAACTGCGCAACAACTGGATAAGGCTTAGCGCGTTCGGCACCGCGTGGCCCGCCGCGGTATTGTCGAATACACACCAGACCTGCTTCGCCTCCTGGTGCAGCGCTTCGATCCTGCCGGCCAGCATTTCGAGAAACGCGTGCTGATAGCTGGAACGGTAGATTTCGGGCGAACCGTGCAAGCGCAGATAGGCAAGGCCCGGGAATCCGAACGGCGCCGTTTCCTGCGTTGGAGGCGGGTCTGCCTGGACAAAGCAGACGCGATATCGCTGCATCAGCGCGGCCGCCTCTGGCGAAAACCAGCTGGCATGACGCGGCTCGCAACTCACCGTGACACCGGTTCGCTGCCGCAACAGGTGGAAGAATTTCTCGGCATCGGCAAGCACAAACTGCAGCGACGGCGGCAGTTGCAACAGCAGGCAGCCTAGCTTGCGCTCAAGCATGCCGGCTTCCGCCAGGAAACGGTCCAGCGGTTCTTCCGCGTCACGCAGCCCATGCTCGTGGCTGATCGCGCGCGGCATCTTGACCGCGAAGCGGAAGTTCTCCGGCACGCTGTCGCGCCAGCGTGCGTAAGTTGCGGGGCGATGCGGGCGATAAAAGGAGGAATTGATTTCCACCGCGGGCAGCACGGCCGCATAGCGCTGCAAGTGGCTGCCGGCCGCAGGAAACGCGGCGGCGACGGCGGATGACAGGCTCCAGCCGGCACAGCCGATATATATACCCGAAGCCCTGCCGCCGCCCATCATGCTTCACCGGAACGGATGGCTGACGAAACGCGAGTCTGCCAGGCCGAATCGCCAAGGCACGTCGACCGCTTTCGATATGCCGATGCGCGGTCCGCGCACCACCGCGACGTTCTTGGGCGCCGGCAGCAATTCAAACGGCGGCGCATCGAGCCGCATGCCGTTGTGTTCGCGCGTCACGCCCAGCGCCTGGCACAGGCGTCCCGGACCGGAACAAAGCAGGCGCGGATTGTCCATGCCGCGCCGCTGCTGCATGCGTTCGATGCCGGCCGTCGGCTCCAGCGCGCGTATCAACACACCGGCACCGTGCCCATCTTCGCGGCAGACAAAATTCAGGCACCAATGAATGCCATAGGATCGATACACATAGGTGTGCGCCGGCGGCCCGAACATCGAGACGTTGCGCGGCGTCGGGCCGGCAAAGCTGTGTGAGGCCGGGTCTTCACGGTCGTAAGCTTCCGTCTCGACGATGCGTCCGCCGACGCCGTCGACCAGCAGCGTGACGCCGATCAACAAACGCGCCACCTCATGGGAAGGCGCCGAAAAATCGATGCGGGCGACGATATCGTTCATATGAGGATTGTACGGCGACCGCCTGCGCCGCCATGTGCCCTGCCGCACGGAAGACTGCGCCGCCGCGCGACGCGCATGGAAAGCGGGCGTATCACCGCCGTCCGGTGCTACGATATGCGGACTTTTATTTTCATTTTCGGGCCCGGCGCAACAACATCCGCACCGGCCGATTTTTCCACCACGAAGAGACACACGGCGCCACGCCACACATCATGCGCATCCTGATCATTGAAGACAACGCCGATATCGTCGCCAATCTGTACACCTTTCTGGAGTCGCGCGGCCATGTGCTCGATTCGGCCGCCAACGGCTATGCCGGCTTCGCGCTGGCGGCGCAGCACGAATATGACGCCATCATTCTCGACATCAAGTTGCCGGGCATGGACGGACTGGCCTTGTGCCGCAAGCTGCGCGACGAACTGCAGAACACCACGCCGGTATTGATGCTGACGGCACGCGACACGCTGGACGACAAGGTCGCCGGATTCGACAGCGGCACCGATGATTACCTGATCAAGCCTTTCTCGCTGATCGAGGTCGAGATGCGGCTGAAGGCGCTGGTGCGCCGCGCGCAGGGCAAAAGCCAGACCACGAATTTTCTCAGCGTCGGCGATCTGCTGTTCGATACCTCGACCTACCAGGTCAAGCGCAACGGCGTGCCGATCACGCTGACCAAGACCGGCTTCAAGATCCTGACCTGCCTGATGAAGGAAGCGCCGAAGGTCGTCACGCGCGAGGCGCTGGAACTCGAAGTCTGGGGCGATCATCCGCCCGACAGCGATGCCTTGCGCACCCACATTCACGCATTGCGGCAGGCGCTCGACAAATCGCATTCATTCGCAATGCTGCGCACCGTACAAGGCATCGGCTACCGCCTGGTCGCGCCGGATGAAGCCGTTTAAGACGACGGTCGCAGGCTCGCTGCGGCGGCGCATCGTCGTCGCCTATCTGTTTTTTGCTCTGGCCATCTGCACCTTCTTCGGCGCACTGGCCGCGGTCACCATTGAAGGCGTCGAAGATCTGCTGGTCGACGAGCATCTGCGCAGCATCGCCGCCTGGGCTTCGCCGCGCCATGCGCAGGGCCTGCCGGTGGAGATGCCGCACGACGTCAGCTTCTATCACGGCGACACGATTCCGCCCGAGCTGCGCGATCTGCAGCCCGGCGTCGCCAAACTGGATTTCGAAGGCCGCCAAGTGCACTTGCTGGTCGGCACGGACGAAGCCGGCACTTATGTCGTGGTCGATCGCGCCAGCGAGTACAAGAGCATCGAGCACACGATGTACGCGATGATCGTTGCCGGCTTCCTCGGCTTCGTCGCACTGTCGCTGTTCCTCGGCCGTTTCATTGCGCATGGTTTTGTCGAACCGATCACGCGCCTGGCGGAAGCGGTCATCGAGCAGGACGACAATGCAGAACTGCCGCTGCTGGCGAGCAAGGACGAGCTCGGCGTGCTGGCGCGCGCTTTTGCCGCCCGTACCGCCGAGCTGCGCCGCTTCCTGGCGCGCGAGCGCTTTTTCACCGGTGACGTCAGTCATGAATTGCGCACGCCGCTGACAATCATCACCGGCGCGGCGGAACTACTGACCGAACAGACCGCGCAGCAACCGGAACTGCATGCACCGGCGCAACGCATCCTGCGCGCGGCGAAGGATGCGACCGAATGCGTCGGCATCCTGTTGCAATTGGCGCGTGCGCCAGATCGCATCAACCGGCCGCAAACCTTCATCGACGATGTGATCCGCGCGGAAGTGCAGCGTTGCAAGACGCTGGTCGCGCACAAGCCGGTTGCCCTGATCTACGAAGGCGGCGACGACTTCGCGGTGGCGGCGCCGCGGGAGTTGCTGACAGCGGCGATCGGCAACCTGATCCGCAACGCCTGCCAGTACACCGAACAGGGCTCGGTTACCGTACGCGTGCTGGATCACGCGGTCGTGGTCGAGGATACCGGCCCCGGCTTGCCAACCTCCATCCAGATCCGGCTGCAACAGACCACGCCGGTCAAGCCTTTGGTCGGGTCGGCAGGCTCCGGTCTCGGCCTCGCGCTGGTGCTGCGTATCTGCGAGTATCTCGGCGCAAAGTTGAGCGTAGAAAATAATCCGAAAAACGGCAGTAATTTCCGAATTGATTTCTCGACAACTTTAACGAGTTCTTAACGTGTTTATTACGTTTCATTAATCTTCATAGGAATAACCTGCGACTGTGCATTTCGGTCGCATCTCCCTCGTAAGAGCGGCCTTTCCACCTCGGCTTCAACCTAGTTTTTTCGAACCGATGGCATCTAGTTTCAAGCGAAATGAAGTGCATGCTTGATTCGCTGTGGCTAAAAGAGATTTCTCAGATTTTTCTGATAATCGACAACAACATGGTCATGAGGACTGCCACTTTTTTAATTAGCTTGCAGTACTGAAGCGACAAACCTTGAGGAAGATATGGAATTACTAAGCTCCCCGGCCTTCTGGGCCGCCCTAGGCAACATCATCCTGATCAATATCGTGCTGTCCGGCGATAATGCAGTGGTGATCGCTCTGGCAGCCAAGTCGCTGCCGCCGAAGCAGAAGAAGATGGCCGTGATCTACGGTAGCGCCGCTGCCATTATCCTGCGTATCGTGCTGACCATTTTCGCGCTGCAGCTGCTGACGCTGCCGTATCTGAAACTGATCGGCGCAGTCGCCCTGTTCTACATCGGCGTGCAGTTGCTGGCCGAGGACGAAGGCGAAGAAGAAATCGAAGGCCACTCCAACCTGTGGGGCGCGATCAAGACGATCCTGATCGCCGACCTGGTGATGAGCCTGGACAACGTGCTCGGCGTCGCCGCAGCGGCGGACGGCAACCTCGCGCTGCTCGTGATCGGTCTGGCCATCAGCGTCCCGCTGATCGTGTTCGGCAGCACGCTGGTGTTGAAGCTGATGGAGAAATTCCCTGTCATCATCACGCTCGGCGCAGGCTTGCTCGGCTACCTGGCTGGCGAAATGCTGTTCTCCGATACCGCTGTCGTACCGTGGATCGAAGCCAACATGCCGCACCATGAGCTGGCATTGTTCGGCAACAGCCACCTGAGCATCCCAGGCCTGGTCCTGGCAGTCGGCGTGGTGATCGTCGGCAACTACATCAGCAAGCGCCGCCACAGCACGGCAGCCGCCTGATAGCGGAGGTTCGGCCGGCATTCAATGCCAGTTGAACCGAAGCTGATATCGCGACATCTGAAGAGCGTTACGGCAATCCGCCGTAACGCTCTTTTTTCATGCGTGACGCCAGCGGCGTTTAGCGACGCGCTTCGCGAAAATCCCGCCATGTCGTGATATCCTGCGCAGCCAGAACAAATCCACTGTTGTCCATGACCACCGAACTCGCTCCCAATCCATATCAAGACGCGCGCAAGCTATTGAAGGAACTGCAGGAAAAGTTTGCCGTATTCCGCGATTGCCAGCCGCTGGCGATCGGGATCGACAAGCAGATCATTGCGCAGACGCCGGAGGTCAGCCGCAAGCTGTTGCGTACTGCGCTTGGCATCCATACGCATTCCCTGCGCTACCTGAAGGAAATGGAAAAGGCGACGGTGCGGCACAACCTGGACGGCAGCACCGCGGACGCTGTTACCGACGAACATCGCACGCACGCCAGCACCAGCCTGAAGGAACGCCTGAAGAAGACCGCCGAACAGCACAAGGCGAAACGCAAGGCGGAAGCGGCGCAGCGCGCCGCCGACGAAGCGGAGCGTCAGCGCGCGGAAAAGCTGACCCAGCTTGCCGAGAAATTCTCGCGCAAGCATTGATGCAGGTTCGCTCCTACCACCAGTAAGTCCACAGCATCTTCGCCGCCAGCACATACAGCAGGCAGGCAAAGATGCGCTTGAGCACGGGCACCGGCAAGCGATGCGCCAGCCGCGCGCCCAGCGGCGCCGTCAGCACGCTGCCACAGACGATGCCGGCCAGCGCGGTCAGCGAGACGAAGCCGACCGCGTAAGGCGGCAAGCCTTCGACGTTCCATCCTGAAATCACGTAACCGACAGTGCCGACAAGCGCCAGCGGAATGCCCATCATGGCGCCCGTGCCGATCGTCTTCTTCATCGGCACGCCGCACCACAGCATGAAGGGAATCGTCAGAAAGGCGCCGCCGGCCGACACCAGTCCGGCGATGATGCCGATGACCAGGCTGATCACGAACAAGGGAAACGTGCCCGGCATCGTGCGCGCCGCCTTCGGTTTGCGCCCCAGCAGGATTTGCGTCGCGCCGAAAAAAACAATGATGGTGAATGCAAGCGCCAGATGGCGCTGCGCAATCCAGCCCGACGCGGTGGTCGCCAGCAGGCTCCCGATGGTCATGCCGGGCGCCATGCGCTTGACGATGTCGAAATCGACCGCGTCGAACTTGATGTGCGCCCACACGCTGGAGCTCGAGGTGAATACGATGCTGGCCATGCAGGTGGCCAGCGCGAGGTGAACGACATGGTCCGGTGCGAAATGCTGCGCAGTAAACAGCGCGGCCAGCACCGGCACCAGCGTCATGCCGCCGCCGATACCCAGCAGGCCGGCCAGCACGCCGACGAAGGCGCCGGAAAGGAAATAAGCGAGAAACCAGATCATCGGCGGCTCCTTCGATTCGATTCCCGGTTCGATTTTCGATTCATCGCGTACATTTTTCTCATCTCCCTGCTCCGGTTTCAGCCAATCGATCGATGCGATTCGCGCTGCCTGCCACTTTACACCAGGGTGTGCCGTACGCGATTGCGTTTACACTAGCGGCCATGACGACGGCCCAGTTTCCGCTCCCTGTCCGCATGCGCGGCGCGCCGGTTCGCGGCCGTCCCTGGTGGGTGCTGGCGATGCTCGTCATATCGCTGGTGCTGCACGTGCTGGCGATCGGATGGCTGAACGACAGCTTGCACCTGCCCGCCCGGCCGCCGGTACCGGCGCCGGTCGTGCTGGCAAGTCTGCAAACCGTGCCACCTGCCGTCGCACCCAAGCCTGCTCCCAAACCGAAACCCAAACCCGGATACAAGCCGCGGCATGTGCCGAAGCCGCCGGCGATCGAAACGCCGCCTGCTGTTGTCGGCAATGCATCCGCGCAAGCGATCGCCGGTGAAGCAGAGGAAATGAACGCGGACGGCGGCGAAACCGCATCCGGCACCGCCGCGCCGTCGCAGGAGGCTGCGGCGGACGACACTGCCGACCAGAGGGGCAAGTCATACAGGATCGATCTGCCGCCGCCGGCGGACTTGCAGTACGACGTGCAGAAGACAGTCAAGAATGGCGAAGCGATGTATGGTCGCGGCGCCATCAAGTGGCGCACCGATGGCGCGCACTATACGGTTGATGGCGAAGCGGGCGTACTGTTCTTTACGGTGCTGCGCTTTCGCAGCGAAGGCAGCATCGACACCTACGGCGTGGCGCCGGAACTCTACAGCGAAAAGCGCTTCCGCAAAGCGGAAACCGCGACGCACTTTCATCGCGAGCGCAATACGATCAGCTTTTCCGCCTCGACCAAGTCCTATCCGCGCACTGGCGGCGAACAGGACCGCGCCAGCGTGATCTGGCAGCTGGCCGGCATCGGACGCGGCGACAGCGAGCAGTTCTCGCGCGGCGCGCACATCGACCTGACGGTGGCCGGCACACGCGATGCCGATACTTGGCGTATGGTAGTGGTCGGTGAAGAAGCGATCGAGATTGCCGGCGAGACCATCGCGGCCTGGCATGTGTCGCGCTCGCCGCGTCCCGGCAGTTATGAACAGAAGCTCGACATCTGGCTGGCGCCGACCATGCAATGGTATCCGGTGCGCCTGCGTTATACCGAAATCAATGGCGACTTTCTCGACATGTCGCTGGCCGACCTGAACGTTTTAGCTGCTCCCTAGTCCATTCAAATCCGTTTTCGATAGATCGGTATCACATGAAACATCTTCGTACCCTGTCCTCCTTCCTGCTTGCAGGCGCCTTGCTGGCGGCGCAAACGAATGCGCTGGCGCGCAACGCGAGCACGCAAAAGCTCACGCCTCCTCCATCGGCCGACCTCGACTACACGATCAAGGCCAAGCAGAAGGGCCTGTCGCTGAGCGGGTCCGCTTCGGTGCACTGGCAAACCGATGGCCGGCACTATTCGGTGACGACCGAAACGCGTGCGTCGCTGCTCGGAAAAATCCTCGACGCGAAGAGCGAAGGCGCGGTCGATCGTTCCGGCCTGGTACCGGACAGCGCAAGCGAAAAACGCTTTCACAAGGATCAGACGGTTACCACCTTCAACCGACAGAGCGGCAAGATCACGTTCAGTGCATCGGATGCGTCCTATCCGATCAAGGGCGGCGAACAGGACCGCAACAGCGTCACCTGGCAGCTGGCGACACTGGGACACAGCGGCCAGTTGAAGAGCGGCGGCACGGTGCCGGTCTTCGTCGCGGGGCAAAAGGATGCGGATCCCTGGACCTTCAGGATCGGCAAGCAGGAAAAGATCAACACGCCGATCGGTGCGCTGAACACGCTGCAGATCAGCAAGGTGGTCGAAAATGCCGGCAAGGATCAGAAGGTCGAGCTGTGGCTGGCGCCGGCGAAAGAATGGTATCCGGTGCGCATCCGCTTTACCGAGCCGGACGGCGACTTCATCGAGCAGACGATTTCAAAGATCACGCCTGCGTCGTGATGAGGATTGCCATCGCCGCGCGGCTATAATCCGGCGCATCCAATTTCGATCACAGGACCACCATGCAAACATCGGGCGCACTCGTGCTGTTCAGCGGCGGGCAGGATTCCACGACCTGCGCGGCGTGGGCGCTGTCGCGTTACGAACGCGTCGAAACCATCGGCTTCGACTACGGCCAGCGCCATGCGATCGAACTGACAGTTCGGCCGACAGTGCTGCAAGCTTTGCGCCATCTGTCGCCGCAATGGAACGACCGGCTCGGCGAAGACCACATGATCGACTTGTCGCTGCTGGCGGCGATTTCCGATACGGCGCTGACGCGCGACGTGGAAATCGCGATGCTGGAAAACGGCCTGCCCAATACCTTCGTGCCCGGCCGCAACCTGCTGTTCATGACGGTGGCCGCCACCCTAGCCTATCGCCGCGGCCTGGACGTGCTGGTCGGCGGCATGTGCGAGACCGATTTTTCCGGCTATCCCGACTGCCGCGACGATACGATGAAGGCGCTGCAGGTCGCGCTCAATCTCGGCATGGCAACGCGCCTGAAAGTCGAGACGCCATTGATGTGGATCGACAAGGCCGCGACCTGGAAGCTGGCGCAGGATCTCGGCGGCCAGCCGCTGGTCGACCTGATCCGCAAGGGCACACACACCTGCTATCTCGGCGAACGCGGTGCGCTGCACGCGTGGGGTTATGGCTGCGGCGCATGCCCTGCCTGCCAGTTGCGTGCCCGTGGCTACGAGCAATTCGTTTCGCACCAGTGCTGATCGCTTCCCGCGCAGGCATAAAAAAAGCAGACACGCGTGTCTGCTTTTTTTGTTGATTCCGGCAATCAGTAACGGCTCGGCATGCCGCCGGACGGTGGTGGCGGTGGCGCGGGCATAGTCGAATTCCCCGCAGGCGCAGTCGAGGTCGATGAGGGCTCGGTCACGATCGTACGGGTTTCGCGATAGATGCCGCCGCCTTCGACGCTGCCCGACATCGTGCCTTCACCCTCCACCCTCTGCACGCACGCGTCGCGATCCGCCTGCGGCAGCACGTTGCAACGCGCCAGCGCATTCTGGCGATAACGGTCGGGCGTATCGGTCAGGTTGCCCTTCTTCGCCTCGCCGGCTGCAGCGGCGGCTTCCTTCAGGCACACCTCTTTCGACTCATAAGTCTGCCCGCTCAGGCACGCCTGGCGCGCTTCCTGGTAGCGCGTATTTGGCGCAGCATGCGCGGTCGCAAGCAGGGTCGCGCCAAATGCAAACACCGACAATGCGCCGGCGAACATGCGGCCGGAACGGGACGCCTGCGGCGAACTGGAATGGAAATGCATATGACCTCCTTCAAGAGTGATCGATCCGGGATCGGGGCTGGCCGGGTTCCTGCACCGGCTTGCCGTCCGACAATGTATCCTTCTGCTTTTTAGAGGAGTGCGATTGCCGGCAGTTCCATCTTTGGCCATACTGCGAGCTCGATCCGTTAAACCTCGGCATTCATTGCGGGTCTACCCATTTCCATCATTGCGAGACAACACATGCGTTCACCCGGCACTCCCCCCAAGCACTTTTCGATGCTGCGTGGTTTTCACCTGGCGGACTTCTTTACCCTGGGCAATGCCGCCTGCGGCGTCGCCGCGGTGTTTTTCGCGATGCTGTA
>DATMTZ010000379.1:0-5328 GCA_035563975.1 Oxalicibacterium sp.
GGCGCCGTCGATCGCGGCAGGGCTGGCAACGGCACGCACCACGATTGCGTCCGGCGCAGCACGTGCCAAACTGGAACAGTTCGTCCGCGTGACACAGGAACTCGGCAAGGCGCAGCCGTAATCGCCGCCATTCGAATCGAAAGCATCATGTCCGACATACTCAACAAGATCCTCGACGTCAAAGCCGGCGAAGTCGCGGCTGCGAAAAAAATCCGCAGCTTGCCCAGCCTGCGCGATGAAGTGGAGAACGACAGGGAAGCGCGCGCCGGACTGCGCGGCTTTGAAGCATCGCTGCGCGCGAAAATTGCGGCAGGCAAGGCAGGCGTCATTGCGGAAGTCAAGAAGGCGTCGCCCTCAAAGGGCGTGCTGCGCGCCGATTTCCAGCCGGCCGCGATCGCCGCGAGCTACGAGCGGCATGGCGCGGCCTGCCTGTCCGTGCTGACCGACATCCAGTTCTTCCAGGGTGCGCCCGATTATCTGAAGCAGGCGCGCGCCGCCTGCGCCATCCCGGTATTGCGCAAGGATTTCATTGTCGATCCGTATCAGATCTATGAGGCGCGGTCCTGGGGCGCCGACTGCATCCTGCTGATCGTTGCTGCGCTCGACCACGGCTTGATGGCGGAACTGGAAGCCTGCGCGCACGAACTCGGCATGAATGTACTGGTGGAAGTGCATAGCGGCGAAGAACTGACGGCTGCCCTGCGCCTGAAAACGGCGCTGCTCGGCATCAACAACCGCAACCTGCGCACCTTCGAAACATCCTTGCAGAACACGATCGATCTGCTGCCGCGCATCCCGTCCGACAAACTGGTAGTAACCGAATCCGGCATCCTTGCGCCGGACGATGTGAAGAAAATGCGTGATGCCAATGTGCACGCCTTTCTGGTCGGTGAAGCATTCATGCGCGCGGCCGATCCTGGCGCCGAGTTGCAGCGCCTGTTCCAGTAACGTGCCAGCCGGAACAACAAGTAAAAAAGCCCGCTTCCACAGCGGGCTTTTTATTTACCGAGCAGCACACGGCCACATCAGCCGCGACCGAGCCAGGCTTCCCGCAGGCGCGTGACTGCAACCGGGCGCGATTCCGCGCTTAGCGACACCGCCGGCGCATCGTCGCCGGTCAGCACCAGTTGCAGCAGCAGCAATTCGTCGCGCCGGAACACATGCAGCGCCAGCGCATCGCCGATCCGGTAACGGCTCAGCAGGCTGTCCAGGTTGGTGCCATTCACGCGCAAGCCGTCGATCGCCACCAGCACGTCGCCGGCCGACACGCCAGCGCGATGCGCGGCGCCGTTTTCATACACGTTCGCCACCTTGCAGTCGGCGTTGTCGCGCACGGTGCGCATGCCCAGGCCGGGCTTGTTCTTCCTGCCTGCATCGGCATAAGCAATACCGAAAGGCGCCAGCAGCTTCGCCAGCGGCAGGTCTTCGGTGCCGCGTACCCAGCGATCCAGCAGCCGCTTCAGACGCAAACCGGTGACGCGATCGAACAGCGCATCGACTTCCGCATCCGTCACGCCGCGGCCCGATTCGCCGTCCATGTAGAAGTCGCGGCCGTATTGCTGCCACAGCGCACGCATCACATCGTCCAGCGATTTCCTGCCCTTTGTTGCGGCGCGTATTTCAAGGTCCAGCGCCAGCGCGACCAGCGAGCCTTTCGCGTAATAGCTGACGACAGCGTTGGGCGAGTTCTCATCCTGGCGGTAATACTTGGTCCAGGCATCGAAGCTCGATTCCGCCACGCTCTGCTTGTGCCGGCCACTGCCGCGCAGCACGCCATTGATCGTCTTCGCCAGCAATTTCAGATAGGCGCCGGTGTCGATCACGCCGCTGCGCACCAGCATCAGGTCGTCGTAATAGCTGGTGAATCCCTCGAACAGCCACAACAGCGACGTATAGTTTTCAGACGCCAGGTCATACGGTGCAAAGGCCGCCGGCTTGATGCGCTTGACGTTCCAGGTATGGAAATATTCATGGCTGCACAAACCGAGGAAAGTGCGGTAGCCGTCCGTCATCTGTTTTTGACCGACCACCGGCAAGTCCGCGCGCGAACAGATCAATGCGGTGGACGCGCGATGTTCGAGTCCGCCGTAACCGTCGCCCACCACCATCGTCATGAAGACATAGCGCTCCATCGGCGCACGTTTGCTGTCGGGCTCGAACAGGGCGACCTGCGCCTCGCAGATTTTTTTCAGGTCATGCGCGATGCGCTGCAGGTCCAGGTTCGGAATACGGCCGGTGAACACGACATCGTGCTGCGTGCCATGCGCCTTGAAGCTGGCGAGCACGAACGTGCCCATTTCGACTGGATGATCGATCAGCTCATCGTAATTGTCCGCCGCATAGCGGCCGAATCCGTAACGACGCCCCTTCAGCTGGCGCATCGCGGTGGCGACACGCCACTGTGCATAGTCTTCACCTTCCGGCGGCTGGATATCGACGACATGCGCGACATGCTCGTTGCCGTGCACGCGCAGGAACACGCTGGTGCCGTTGAAGAAGCCATGCGACTGGTCCAGATGCGCAGTGCGCACCGATAGATCCCACGCGTAGACCTCGTAGTAAAGCGTCAGCGGCCCCTTGCAGGGCGCGGCACGCCAGGTGTGCTTGTCGATCTTGGCCAGCGCAATCCGGTCACCGCCCGACAAGGCCGCGATCTGCACAACATTCTTTGCAAATTCGCGAATCATGTAGCTGCCGGGAATCCACGCCGGCAGCGAAAACTCCTGACCTGCGGGATCGGGACGATCCACTGTCACGGTCACACCGAAAAGATGGGCGGCAGGATCGCGCGGGACAATCGTGTAATGGACGGCGTTTTTCATCGGCTGCAGATATTTCGGGGAATGCCGCCTAGTGTAACGGCATCGTGTGCCGCGCGCAGGCGGCAAGAAAAAGGCCACGCGAAGCGTATGCTCACGTGGCCTCCTGCGAAAATGATTTACTTGACGGTGGCGAGCTTTGCTTCCAGCGTCTTGGCGTCGATTGCGCCTGGAATACGCGAACCGTCGGTAAAGATGATGGTCGGCGTACCGGTGACGCGCATACGCCTGCCAAGTTCCAGAACCTGCTCATGCGGCGCGGTGCAATTGGCGGATGCGACAGGCGGCTGCTTGCCATTCAGCATCCAGTCATCCCAGGCCTTGTTGCGATCCGGCGCGCACCAGACGTTGCGCGAGATGGCGATCGACTCCGGCGACAGGATGTTGTACAGGAAGGTGTAGACCGTGATGTTGTCGACGCCCTGCAATGCCTGATCGAAACGCTTGCAGTACGCGCAATTCGGATCCTCGAACACCGCGATCACGCGCTTGCCGTTTCCCTTCACGCTTTTCATCGCCAGGTTCAGCGGCAGATCGCTGAATGCGACCTTGTTGATTTCTTCCAGGCGCGCCTTGGTGTAGTCCTGGTAGGTCTTGGCATCCACCACGCGGCCGACGAACAGGTATTGCGCCTTGATGTCGGTATAGATGATGTCGCCGTTGACCTGGATTTCGTACAGGCCGGAATACGGCGTCTTCGTCACCGACACGACTTTTGCGTCCGGCCCGAGCCGCGGTTCAATCGCCTTGCGCACGGCGGCTTCCTGTGCGGTTTCGGCAAATGCGGTGCTCAAGATCAATCCGGCTACTGCGGCTACTGCGAGTTTGACTAGTTTCATTCGAATTCCAGATAGGTTGCCTACTGCCTTATTCGCCGCAGCAATGCAAAAGTTACAGCGTCTTTCCCAACGCGTGTGTGATCAGGCGGCGTTTCAGGCCGGGCAAGCGATCGACGAGATTGAGACCGAGATTGCGCATCAGGCGCAGCGGCCCCAGGTCGGCGCCAAACAAACGCGCCAGGCCATCGGTCGTCAATTGCATCAGCAGTATATCTTCCTTGCGCGCACGCGCGTAACGCGCCAGCACGCGCGCGTCGCCGCAATCGCGATGCGGGCCGCGTGCGGTTACCGCCTGGATCAAGGCTGCGACATCGGCGAAACCGAGATTCATGCCGTGACCGGCAAGCGGATGGATGACATGCGCCGCGTCGCCTACCAGCGCGACGCGTGTCGCCGTCAGCGCATGCGCGCGAATCAGCGAAAGCGGAAAAGACTTCACCTCTTCCGGCTGCAGCGGCATCAACATGCCGAGCTGATGCGAAGACGCAATGCTGACACGTGCCGCAAGCTGGGTTGCCGATTCCTGCAGCATCGCATCGGCAAGCGTCTCCGGCGCCGACCACACCAGCGACACGCGCTGCTTCGGCAGCGGCAGCAAGGCAATGACGCCGTCCGCCGCCGAAAACCATTGATAAGCAACGCCGTGATGCGGCTTTTCGCAGCTGAAATTGGCAACGATCGCGCGCTGTCCGTATGGGCGATAGTCGATATCGATGCGGCTCTGCGCACGCACCCATGACTGACCGCCGTCCGCGCCGACCAGCAGGTCGGCCGACAGTGCATCGCCGTTATCGAGTTGCACGCTGGCCGACGTGCCATCCGTCTGAAGCGCGCTTGCGCGGCCATGCACAATGCGCACATTCGATGCGAACTTCAGAGCGGCATCGAGCGCCTGGTTCAGATTGCGATCCTCGACAATCCAGGCCAGCGCGCCGACGCGCGCGCCGTATGCGTCAAACGTCAGCGCACCCGGCATGTCGGCCCCATCGCCCTTGACCGCCATCGCATCCACCGGCGCAACGCGCGACAGATCCAGCGCGTCCCACACTTTCAGCGACGACAGCAGCGCATGCGCGACATGATTGACCGCATAGACACGCGCATCCCAGGCGTCGGCAGCAGTCGGCGCACGGGTGGCGGACGAAGGCGCCAGCAGACTCACCTTGAGACCCGCCTGTGCGAAACCCAATGCGGCGGTTTTGCCGATCACGCCGTCGCCGATCACGCAAATATCGCTTTGCACCCGCATATCGTTCATCCAAACTTCCAATAATGACGGCCATTATAGCGGCCGCGTACGCGCTTCATTGCAGGTTGTGCTTGCGTTCCGCTGCAACTTTGCTATACTTGCGCGCCTTGGCCTGGTAGCTCAGTCGGTAGAGCAGAGGATTGAAAATCCTTGTGTCGGTGGTTCGATTCCGCCCCGGGCCACCAAAGAATCAAGCACTTAGCCCAGCCTCGCGCTGGGCTTTTTGTTTTTCCGCAGGTATAGCCGAAAATCCGGCCGATGCCCAAGTCGCAAGAAAATCCCGCGACGCAAACACCTTGTATTGATTTACGGCTACTCCGCACACTGCTTCAGCCGTACGGCGTGACAAACGCGAGCGATCCGGCATGCGTTCGCTACAAGGCCGCATCCAGCAACTCGATCCAGTGCTTCACCGGCACCG
>DATMTZ010000380.1:0-8308 GCA_035563975.1 Oxalicibacterium sp.
ATGGTGTCGCCGATCAGGCGGGCGCGGCGGTCTTCGAACATCGGACGATAGGCCGCGCTCTGGAAGATCGCGCCGTTGGTCGGCGCCGCCAGCGCCGACGGCTGCGGGCGCGCGGACAACGGCGACTGGATGATGGTATCGGGCGTGGTCGAGCAGCCGCTCAGCAAAGCGGCAAAGGCAGCGACGGCCCACAAATTGCGTTTCATGTTCATTCCTCTGCGCTTGCGCCTGCCATTACATCTGTGTCAGCCGCTGCAGCATCTGGTCGGAGGTGGTAATGGCCTTGCTGTTCATTTCGTATGCACGCTGCGTCTGGATCATGTTGACCATTTCCTCGACCACGTTCACGTTCGAGGTTTCGACGTAGTTTTGCGACAGGATGCCGGCGCTGTTGGTGCCCGGCGTGTCGGTATTCGGCGTGCCGGATGCGGTCGTTTCGACGTACAGGTTCTCGCCCATGCTCTGCAGGCCGGCCGGATTGATGAAGGTCGCCAGCTGGATCGAACCGACTTGCGTCGCCGCCGCGCTGCCTGGCACCGTCACGCTGACGATGCCATCGCGGCTGATCGACAACGCGGTGGCGTTGGCCGGAATCGTGATCGATGGCTGGATCGGAAAACCGCTAGCCGTCACCAGCTGACCGTTCGGATCGGTCTGGAAAGAGCCGTCGCGCGTGTAGGCGGTGGTGCCGTCCGGCATCAGCACCTGGAAGAAGCCGTCGCCCTGGATGGCGACATCCTTGCTGTTGCCGGTCAGCTGCAGATTGCCCTGCGTGTGGATGCGCTCGGTCGCCACCGGGCGCACGCCGGTGCCGATCTGCAGGCCGGACGGCAGGTCCGTCTGCTGCGACGACGCCGCGCCCGGCTGGCGCAGGTTCTGGTACAGCATGTCCTCGAACACGGCGCGCGAACGCTTGAAGCCGGTGGTGCTGACGTTCGCCAGGTTGTTGGAGATAACGTCCATCTGCGTTTGCTGCGCATCCAGACCGGTTTTGGCAATCCAAAGGGAACGAATCATTTTTTTCTCCAGTGCCGGTAGACGGCAGCAAAACGGCAGACAAACTGCATGTTCTTCATTGTGCCTGCTGGCACATCAACTCAAAGTCATGAATTCCGATGCTTTTGCATCGTTGCTCTCGGCGCGTTTCAGCGATTCCATATGCATTTCGAACTGGCGCGACAGCGCGATCATGTTGACCATCGCATCCACCACATTGACGTTGCTGCCTTCGACGGCGCCATCGATCAGTGTCACATTGGCATCTGCCTCGCTCGGCTCGCCATCCTTGGTGGAGAACAGGCCGTCGTCGCCGCGCAACAGATTCGCTTCATCGGGATTGACCAGCTTCAGCCGGCCGACCTCGATCGTGGTGCCCGGCTTGCTGCCCTCCAGCACAGATGACACCGTGCCATCCTTGCCGATCGATACCCGCACATCGGGCGGAATCGAGATTGGACCGCCGTCGCCGAGCACGTTCAGGCCGCTTTGCGTCTGCAGCACACCGTTCTCGTTGATCTTCAGGCTGCCGCTGCGCGTGTACGCTTCAGAGCCGTCAGGCCGTTCCACCGCGAGCCAACCCTTGCCCTGCACCGCGACATCGAGATCGCGGCCAGTCTGCTGGATCGGGCCGACACTGAAATCGCTGCCGACTGTGGAGTCGACTACGAAGGCGCGCGTCGGCGACGGGCTGCCGACCACCGGCACCGCACGGAATGTATCGAGCTGAGCGCGAAAGCCCGTAGTCGACGCATTCGCAAGGTTGTGCGTGGTGGTCGCCTGCTGTTCCAGAATCTGCTTGGCGCCCGTCATGGCGACATAGATCAAACGGTCCATTGTCTTCTCCCGGTATCACTGCCGGCTTGCGAATCAGCCGGCGCGCGATACGTTTAATGCCTGTTATCGCAGGTTGACCAGCGTCTGCATGATCTGGTCTTCGGTCTTGATGGTCTGCGCATTGGCCTGGTACACCCTTTGCGCAGTAATCATGTTGACCAGCTCCGCCGTCAGGTCGACGTTCGATTCTTCGACACGCGAGGATTGCACGGAACCCAGGCCGCTGGTGCCCGGCGTGCTGACCAGGGGCACGCCGGAATCGGCGGTTTCCACCCACTGGTTGTTGCCGATGTTCTGCAAGCCGTTCGGATTGGCGAAGTTGGTCAGCACGACCTGGCCCAGCACTGCGGAACGGCCGTTGGTGTAGTTGCCGACGATGGTGCCGTCGGTGGAGACGTTGAAGCCAGACAGGCTGCCGGACGCGAAACCGTCCTGGAATTGCTTGGCCACGCCGAAGTCGCCGGCGTTCTGCTGCGTGCCGGTGTAATCGATCGAGATATTGAACGGCGTGGCCGCGCCGGTCGTCACGGCCATCGCCGCGACCATCGGGTTCGGCGTGGTGCCGGTCAGAACGCCTCCGGTGCTGAAGTTCATGGTGCCGATCGGCACCGGCGTTGCCGGCGGCGTGTAACCAATCGGCGCGCCATCGTTCGTGGCGAACACGCTCCACGCGCCCGGGCCGGTCTTCACATAAAAGGTGCGCAAGGTATGCGAGTTACCCAAGCTGTCGAAGACAGGCACCGAAGTGGAGTCGCTGAAGGTAGTCGGATCGTCCGGATCGAAACCGGCTGCGGTCAGATCGGGCTTGCGTGAATCCAGCTTCAGGCTCGCGTCGTACACACTGGTCTGCTGCGGCAGCGAATCGCCGCCATTGATCTGGATGTCGGTCGGCGCGCCGTTCAGGATCTGGCCCTGTGCGTCAACCGCGTAGCCAGTCAGTCGGCCACCGGCGGCATTGACGATAAAACCCTGCTTGTCGAGTTCGAACTGGCCGTTGCGGGTGTAACTAATCGCGCCGTTGTTGCTCATCCGGAAAAAGCCGTTGCCGCTGATCGCCATGTCAAGCGGATTGGCGGAAGAGGTCACATTGCCCTGGCTGAACAGTTGTGCCACGCGCGCGATCTGCACACCGATGCCGGTATCGTTGGAGCCCGAACCCGTCAACGTATTGGCATAAATGTCCGAAAACTGTACCTGCGATTGCTTGAAGCCGACGGTGCCCGAGTTGGCAACGTTGTTGCCGATCGCTTCCAGGCTCTTTGTTGCAGCGTTCAAACCGCTCAATCCCTGTTGAAAGCTCATCTTGTTTCTCCTTGGTTATGTTGCTGCATCAAAGAATTTGGCGGATGTCGCCGTAATCGATTGCGCCAAGGCCGGAGGCGTTTACTTTCGCGTCCTGACCCGGCGTGGTGGAAATGCTGGTGACCATGCCGAACTGCAGCGCCGTGGCATCTGCCTTCACGCCGGCCACTTTCGCCTGCACTTCAAATGTATATTCGCCATCGTCGGCCTTGGTGGTGCCGTCGCTCATCGTGCCGTCCCATAGCAGCGGCAAGGTGCCGGCCTTTTGTTCGCCGAGCTCCAGGGTGGCGACCTTGTTGCCGTTCGCGTCCTTGATAGTGACCGTCGCGCTATCGACGTCTTCAGGAAAATCGACGCCCAGGATGGCCTTGCCGTCTGCCAGCGTCATCGACGATCCCGGCGCCAGAACGCCGTGGCCGATCAGGTTGGCGGCCTGCAGAGACTGTCCTGTCTGGCTGCTACCCATCATGGCCTGCAGCGTGGTGTTCAGCTTGTCGATGCCGGTCACAGTCGACAGCTGCGCAAACTGGCTGGTGACTTCCGCGTTGTCCATCGGATTCAACGGGTCCTGATTCTGCATCTGCGTGACCAGCAAGGTGAGGAATTGATCCTGCTGCGCTTCTGCCGCGGATTTCGAGTTGGCGGACTGCGGGTTCATCGCGTCCAGCACGTTTTGGGAAATATTGTTGACGGCGGTAGTCATGATGTTCCTTTGCTTACTGGCCGATGGTGAGTGTTTTAAGAAGCATCGTCTTCGCCGCATTCATGGTTTCGACGTTGGTCTGGTAGGAACGCGAGGCAGAAATCATGTTGACCATCTCTTCCACTACGTTCACGTTCGGCATGGCGACGTGGCCGGTTTCGTCGGCGGCCGGGTTTTGCGGGTCGTACACCATCTTCGGCGGCGCGGTGTCTTCCACCACGCGGTTGACCTTCACGCCGGTCGACGCCGCACCCTGCATCGGCACCGCCATGAATTCCACCTGCTTGGCGCGATAGGTCGAGCCGTCGGCGCTGGTGGTGCTGTCGGCGTTGGCGATATTGCTGGAGACGACGTTGAGGCGCTGGCTCTGCGCGCTCATGGCCGAGCCGGCCACATTGAAGATATTAAATAGCGACATGATTATTGTCCCTGGATGGCGGTGAGCATGCTTTTGATCTTGGACGAAATGAAGGTCAGGCTCGCTTCATATCGCATCGCGTTGTCGGTGAAGGCATTGCGCTGCACGTCCATGGCGACCGTGTTGCCGTCGATGCTGCCCTGCGCCGGATTGCTGTACAACAGCGGCACGCCGTCGATCGAATTGGGCGAACCATTGGCCGACAGATGGGTGAAGGTCGTTTTTGTCAGTTCACCCGGCGCGCTCGAGACAGACGCCGTTTCGCTGCCGTTGCGCGCTAGCGCCCCCTGCAAGGCCTTGTTAAAATCAATATCGCGCGCCTTGAAGTTCGGCGTGTCCGCATTGGCAATGTTCGATGCCAGTATCTGCTGCCGCTTCTCGCGCAAATTGAGCGCCGTCTCCTGAAAGCGCATCATTTCATCCAGTTTTCCGATCATTTCGACCTCCGCATATGCGCCCGGGGAACCGCCACCCGGGCCGACCATGGATTTGTATAGCGTCGATCATACGAAGGCGTTTGTCACTTCGATCAAACGATAAGACGAGCAAAATTGCTGCTATTCGCCGCTTTACCAAATGCGCGAGTCAGTACCATGATCGACGACACCCACCACCGATCTCACTGAGCGAATGAGCAACTATTTGCACATGGCCATGGCCGCGCTGGCCTGCATCGCGATGCAGACCGCCCATGCCGACAATGCGCCGCCACGGCAGGATCTGGACGTTCTGCGCAAAACTGCAGAGCAGTTCCTGCAGACGCAGGCAACCGGCTTGCCGGGCGAGGTCAAGGTAACGATCGGCGCCATCGATCCGCGCCTGAAGCTGCCGGCCTGCACCACGCCGCAAGCCTTCCTGCCCCCTTCCAGCAAAGCCTGGGGTCGCACCACTGTCGGCGTGCGCTGCACGGTGCCGTCGACCTGGACGATTTATGTGTCGGCCACCGTCAAGGTGTTCGGCGAATACATTGCCGCCGCCGCGCCGCTGGCGCAGGGACAGACCATCGATCAGGCCGACATCGGCAAGGTCAAGGGCGACCTGAGCGCGCTGCCTGCGGGCGTCATTACCGATGCTTCCGAAGCGATCGGCCGCACCGCCGCTACCACCATCCCGCTCGGCGCGCCGCTGCGCCAGGACGCGCTGCGCAATCAGCGCGCGATCCAGCAGGGCCAGGGAGTGCGCGTAGTGGTCAACGGCCCGGGCTTCAGCGTGACGAGCGATGCCAAGGCGCTGAACAATGCCAATGAAGGTCAGATGACGCAGGTGCGCACGCCTAGCGGTCAGGTCATCAGCGGCATCGCCAAGCTGGGCGGCATCGTGGAATTGGCTTATTAGCAATGATCAGGACACAATTATTCACGTTCTTGCAAAAACCGACTAAAGTTTGGTCTAAAGACGCCGATAGACGAATCAACAGATAGGCGTTTTGCCGAACGAAATGAGGTGATGTCGTGAAAATTGATGATCCGCTGAAAAAAGCCGCAGGATTAAGCGTTAATACGACGCCTACCCGTGCTGGCAAGGCAAGCGAACAAGGCAACGTCAGCAAGGTGCCGCCGCAGTCCGACAATGTGACCTTGTCGAACCAGGTGCAGGAGCTGGCTGCGCAGGTATCGACTTCCAGCGTTTTCGATACGAAGAAGGTTGAAGAGATCAAGGCAGCCATTGCCAATGGCCAGTTCCAGGTCAACGCCGAGAGCGTCGCCGATGGATTGATGGACACGGTAAAGGACTTGATCTCCACACGGAGAGGATAGTTTGATGGCAGATTCCTTCGGCACCAGCCCGGCAGACAGCCTGAGCGAGGAACACAAGGCGGTCCGCGCGCTGACGCAACTGCTGCAACAGGAACAGGCGCAACTGGTCGAGGCCAACATCGAAGGCGTGGCCGCATTGACCGAACCGAAAGCCCAAGCTGCCGTCCGCATGGCAGAGCTGGCGAACCGCCGCTATCAAGCCCTGCGCGCAGCCGGTTTCGAGCCGCAGGAAACCGGCATGCAAGCCTGGCTGGCGACGTCCGGCGCTTCGCTAACCGCAAGCAAATCCTGGCAGGAACTGATGGAACTGGCGGAAACCGCGAAGGAAATCAACCGCGTCAACGGCACGCTGATCAACAGGCAGATGGTGCGGAACCAGAACGCGCTCAACGTGCTGCAATTCGGCAGCCTGCAGGGCAATAATGTATACGGCCCCAACGGCCAGACCGCGCAAAATTCATTCGGGCGTCATATCGTCGCTCGTTAGATCGGATGGCAGCAACGCGATCAGGCAATAAAAAAGCGATGACGATGTCATCGCTTTTTTATTTCACGGCGCCTGCTTTATCGCCGCGGCCGGTAGATGTCCCGGCCCGCCTCGTCGATCTGCTGGCGCAAGGTGCGCCTTTCGTCCGGCGAGAGGCGCGAACTGCGCCGCGGCTGTTCGTTGCGCTCATACTGGCGGTCACTGTTGAAGCGCTCGTACGCGCGGCGGTCGTCGGCGCGGCGATCCTGCTGCTGCCGGTTGTCCTGCGCCCGGTATCCCCAATTCTGCGCAAACGCAGTGGAAGTCGTGGCGGTCATGCCCGCCAGCAAAAGGAACGTCCCCAATCTTTTCAATGTAGTATTCATCATCGTCTCTCGCAGCCTGCCGCTCGCCTTGATTTGCAGTGTATGCCGCTTCGTGCCGCATCCTAAGACTATTTCCGTAAAGGATGTAACACTTTGTAATGGCTGCGTTTTAGTCGTTATCAGCGAGGTTTTCTGAAGTTACCATAGCGACATGAATACGACAAACACCACCATGAAAGAAACCGTGCATTCAACGAACTCGCACCAGACCAAGGTACTGGTTGTGGATGACGATCTGCGCTTGCGCGACCTGCTGCGGCGCTATCTGGCCGAACAGGGATTCAACGTGGTGACGGCCGAGAACGCACAGGCGATGAACAAGCTGTGGCTGCGCGAACGCTATGACCTGCTGGTGCTCGACCTGATGCTGCCTGGCGAAGACGGCTTGTCGATCTGCCGCCGCCTGCGCGGCGCCGGCGACAAGACACCGATCATCATGCTGACCGCCAAGGGCGAAGATGTCGACCGCATTGTCGGCCTCGAAATGGGCGCAGACGATTATCTGCCCAAGCCGTTCAATCCACGCGAACTGGTCGCACGCATCGGCGCTGTGCTGCGCCGCGTCGGTCCCGACGAGATTCCCGGCGCGCCATCCGAAACGCCGCAAACCTTCGCCTTCGGCGAATTCGAACTGGATCTCGGCACCCGCACCCTGAAGAAGAACGGCGAGACGATTCCGCTGACCACCGGTGAATTCTCCGTGCTGAAGGTGTTCGCCCGCCATGCGCGACAGCCGCTGTCGCGCGAAAAATTGATGGAACTGGCGCGCGGCCGCGAATATGAAGTATTCGACCGCAGTCTCGACGTACAGATTTCGCGGCTGCGCAAATTGATCGAACCCGATCCTTCCGCCCCGCTTTACATCCAGACGGTCTGGGGCCTGGGCTACGTCTTCATCCCCGAAGGCAAGCCGCGCTGATGCGGGCGGCAACACCGGTGGCGCGCCCTGCGGAAGGCAAGGCATGAGCGCTCCCACTCGCCCGGTATGGATCAAGAGCGGCCTGTTCTGGCGCACCTTCTTCCTGCTCGCCTTCCTGATCGCCAGCAGCATGGCGGCATGGATCGCCAGCTTTCGCGTCGTTGAACAGACGCCTCGCGCCAACCAGATCGCTGCGCAGGTCATTTCGCTAGTCACCATCACGCGCGCCGCGCTGACCCACTCGGCGCCGGATTTGCGGCGCGAACTGCTGTTCGACCTCGCCAGCAATGAAGGCATCCGCATCTATCCGCTGGAGGATACCGACAAGGTGGAGCCGCCGGTCGATACCGGCATGATGCAAAGCATCCAGCAGACGGTGCGCGACGGCCTTGGCGCGGACACGCGTTTTGCGCGCACCGTGAACGATGTCGCCGGCTTCTGGGTCAGCTTCACGATTGCGGACGACGAATACTGGTTGATGCTGGATCGCAGCCGCATCGACGGCAGCTCCGGCATCCAGTGGC
>DATMTZ010000381.1:0-8242 GCA_035563975.1 Oxalicibacterium sp.
CGGGCACCTGCGGCGCAGGCTGCACAGGTGCCGGCGGCGGGGCAGGAGCGGGGGTGTCCTGCCATGCGGTCGGCAGCACCAGCGTGAAGGTGCTGCCGCGGTTTGGCTGGCTGCTGACGCGAATCGAACCGCCCAGCAGCGTGGCGAGATCGCGCGAGATCGACAGTCCGAGGCCGGTGCCGCCGTAACGGCGGCTGCTGGTGCCATCCGCCTGCTGGAAGGCGTCGAAAATCAGCTGTTGCTGGTCGGCGGGAATGCCGATGCCTGTGTCCTGCACGTCGAAGCGCACATGATTGTCGCCCTCGCGCGAGATGCTGAGCACGACTTGTCCGGCATCGGTGAACTTGATCGCGTTCGACAACAGGTTTTTCAGGATCTGCTCGGTGCGCTGGTGGTCGGTCAGGATATTCACAGGCGTATCGTCGGCGATGCGAATTTCGAAGCCGAGCTTCTTCTGGTCGGCGAGCGGCGCGAAAGTCATCTTCAATGCATCGCCCAGCTTGCGCAACGATACGTGTTCGGGCGACATTTCGAGCTTGCCCGCCTCGACTTTCGAAATGTCCAGGATGTCGTTGATCAGGTTCAGCAGGTCGTTGCCGGACGAATAGATGGTCTGCGCGAACTTGACCTGCTCTTCGCTCAAATTGCCCTGCGAATTGTCGGACAGCAGTTTCGCCAGGATCAGCGAGCTGTTCAGCGGCGTGCGCAGTTCGTGCGACATGTTGGCGAGAAATTCCGACTTGTAGCGGCTGGCGCGCTGCAATTCGTTGGCACGTTCTTCCAGCTGCTGTTGCGCCTGGTTGAGCGCGATATTCTTCTGATCCAGCACGATCGCCTGGTTGGCGAGCTGTTCGTTCGTCTGTTCCAGCTCCGCCTTCTGGTTTTCCAGATTGGCTTGCGATTCCTCCAGCACGCGGGACTGTTCTTCCAGCTCCTCGTTGCTGCTGCGTAGTTCTTCCTGCTGCACCTGCAGCTCCTCGTTGAGCTGCTGCGTTTCTTCCAGCGCATTCTGCAAGCGCTGGCGATAGCGCGAAGCTTCCACCGAAGTACCGATGTTGGCGGCGACAAGCTTCATGAATTCGACGTCGCGCGGGTGCACAGCCTGCATGAAGCCGAGTTCCACCACACCGTTCACGGTACCTTCGTTGTCGATCGGGACCACCAGAGCTTGCGCAGCAACGGTGCTGCCCAGGCCTGAATTCACTTTCAGGTAGTCGGCCGGTATCTCGTTCAGGTGCATCAGGCGGCGTTCCGCGGCAGCCTGTCCGACCAGGCCTTCGCGGTCCCGGAATGCGCGGCCAAACGGTTCGTCTTCATGGTTGAAGCCATAGGCGGCTACGCGGCGCAGCGTGCCGTCATCTTCGCGCACGTACAAGGCGCCGACCTGCGCGCCGAGATAGCTGGACAGAAATTCCAGCAGCGAGGTGCCGAGCATCGGCAGCGTAAGCTGGCCGATTCCGCGCTCTGTCAGCTGCGATTGCCCGGAACGCAACCATGCTTGCGCCTGCAGCGCTTCGGCATGTTCCGCGTACTGCTGCAACGCAGTGCTGTAGGTCGACGACAGGCGTACCAGTTCGCGCCGTCCGAAAAATGCCAGGATGCCGCTGCTGACGATGCTGAGCAGTACAAAACCGGCAATCGTCGAATAGGTGACGGAACGCGCTTCTTCGCTGCGCTCGCGGCGCTGGCGTTGCTCAAGTTCGATAAAGCTTTCGAACTCTTCCCGCATCTGCATGAATTGCGCGCGCCCGGCACTTCGATCCAGCAGCGCTTGATAGTCGCCGTTGTCGCGGCGCGTCTGTATGACGTCCTGCGCATACTGGTCCCATTGATCGAACAGCGCCTGGATGCGATCGAGACGATTGAGCTGGGTGCGATTGTCTGCGACTTCGACCCGCAGATTTTTCATCTCGACTTCGAAGCGCGGCTTGCTGACCTGGTAGGGCTCGAGTGTGGCCTCCGTGCCCGTCAACGCGAAGCCTCGCATGCCGGTTTCCATGTCGACCGCCAGCTTGCTGACTTCGTTGGCAGAGCCGATCACGCGTTCGCTGTGCTCGACCGAGGACATCACCGACAGCAGATACAGGATCAGGCCAACGAAAGCGGCCGATGTGATCAATCCGGCGATCAAGGGCAGGGAGATATTGCGGCGGAGGATGCGGTTGAAGGATTGCTGGTCGCTTGCGAATGCGTTGGTCATCGTTTCCCCATGAAGTAGAACGGTCATGCGCAAAGAGGCATTGTCCGGCGCAGGAGCCGGAACCGTCATGAAACCATCTGCCGGTCGGAGCCGGCTTTGTTGTGGCGATGTTGAGCTTGGCGGAGCCGATCAGCTCAATGCGTTGCGGACGAGCGTCCGCAAAAATTGCCAGCGCAGAGTATAGCCTGCTTCATCCCTGACGCCGTCAAGCGGCGCAGCCGCGTCACAGGAACAGCTTGTAAGCCGGGTTTTCCGTTTCATCCCAGTGGCGATAACCGAGGCCGGACAGGAAGGTGCGAAAATCCTTCATTTCTTTCTTCGGCACCTGCAATCCGACCAGGATGCGGCCGGTGTCGCCGCCCTGGTTCCGGTAGTGGAACAGGCTGATGTTCCAGTTCGGCGCCATGCTGGCGAGGAAGCGCATCAGCGCGCCGGGGCGCTCGGGAAATTCGAAGCGGTACAGCAGCTCGTTCTGCGCCAGTTCGCTCTTGCCGCCGACCAGGTGGCGGATGTGGCCCTTGGCCAGTTCGTCGTGCGTCAGATCCAGCGTCTTGAAGCCGTGCTTCTCGAAATTCTTCGTGATGCGGCCAGGCTCGTCGCGGTCGGCGGTCTGGATGCCGACGAAGACGTGCGCCTTGCTGGCATCGCTGATGCGGTAATTGAACTCGGTGACGTTGCGCGGGCCGATCAGTTCGCAGAAGCGGCGGAAGCTGCCGCGCTCCTCGGGAATCGTGACTGCAAAGACCGCTTCGCGCGCCTCGCCGACTTCGGCGCGTTCGGCGACGAAGCGCAGGCGGTCAAAGTTCATGTTGGCGCCGCTGGCAATGGTGATCAGCGTTTCGTCCTTCAGCGGCCTCTTCGTTTTCTGCGAGCGCTCGATGTAGGCCTTGGCGCCGGCGACCGCCAATGCGCCGGACGGTTCGAGAATGCTGCGCGTGTCCTGGAACACGTCCTTGATCGCCGCGCAGGCGGCGTCGGTATCGACCAGGATGATCTCGTCCACGTATTTCTTCGCCAGGCGGAAGGTTTCTTCGCCGACCAGCTTGACCGCGGTGCCGTCGGCGAACAGGCCCACATCCGGCAGCGTGACGCGGCGGCCGGCCTTCAGGCTGCGCGCCATCGCATCGGATTCGACCGACTGCACGCCGATGATCCTGATGTCGGGCCGGACCGCTTTTACGTAGGCGGCAATGCCGCCGATGATGCCGCCGCCGCCGATGCCGACGAAGATCGCGTGGATCGGGCCCGGATGCTGACGCAGGATCTCCATGCCGATTGTGCCCTGGCCGGCGATCACATCCGGATCATCGAAGGGATGGACGAAGGTGAGCTTCTGCTTTTTCTCCAGCGCCAGCGCGTGCTGGTAGGCGTCGGAATACGAATCGCCATGCAGCACGACCTCTCCGCCGCGCGCCTTCACGGCGTCGATCTTGACCTGCGGCGTGGTCGTCGGCATCACGATCACGGCGCGGCAGCCAAGCTTGGCTGCCGACAGTGCGACGCCCTGCGCGTGATTGCCGGCCGAGGCGCAGATCACGCCGCGCTTCAATTGCGCCGGCGTCAGATGCGCCATCTTGTTGTAGGCGCCGCGCAGCTTGAAGCTGAACACGCTCTGAATATCCTCGCGCTTGAAATAAATCTGGTTGCCGTAACGCTTGGACAGCGTCGGCGCCAGTTCCAGCGGCGATTCCACGGCGACGTCATAGACGCGCGCGGTGAGGATTTTTTTCAGATAGTCGGTCGTCATAGGAGCAGGGTAATGAGCTGCAGCGAAAAGCGAGGCAGCGAAGCCGCTCATTATAATGGACGCCCTTTGCCCGGAGATTGCGCGCATGCTTGTTTCGCCATGCAGTCGCAGTTGCCGATCTTCGCCCGAAACCATAGAGTCCTCATGATCGAACACGCCATCCAGTGGCTGCTTGCCACGCTTGCCGTGCCCGAAGTCGGGCTGTGGTCTGTTTTCATTGTCAGTGCCGCATCCGCGACCTTGCTGCCGATCGGTTCGGAGCCGGCAGTATTTGCCGTCGTGAAGGCGAACGCCGCCTTGTTCTGGCCAGTCTTGCTGGTGGCGACAGCCGGCAACACGCTCGGCGGTGTGGTCGATTACTGGATGGGCGCGGGCGCCAAGCAGGTCTTTTCCAAGGAGCGCGGCACGCGCTGGTTCGGCTGGCTGCAGCGTTTCGGCGCGAAGACCCTGCTGCTGTCCTGGCTGCCCGGCATCGGCGATCCGCTGTGCGTGCTGGCCGGCTGGCTGCGTCTGCCGTTCTGGCAATGCGTGATTTTCATGGCGATCGGCAAGTTCCTGCGCTACCTGACCATGACCTGGCTGCTCCTGTTCGTGCCGGATGGGTTCTGGCAATTCCTGATGCGCATCTTCTGATTTTTCGCATCTTTTCCGGATGTTTGTGCACGGTTCCGTACCAACGACGCAGGGCGCAATCGGCTAGAATGCGTCTTTAGCGTGAGATCGCACGACCCCTAGATGAACGCCCCAGCACACCTCCAGACTCTCCTGGCCGACGCGCCCGATGGCGATACGCCGACGCGTTTGCGCGAAATCCCGTACAACTACACCTCCTTTTCCGACCGCGAGATCGTGATTCGCCTGCTCGGCGAGGAAGCGTGGGACTTGCTCGCCGATTTGCGTGGCGAGCGCCAGACGGGCCGTTCCGCGCGCATGCTGTACGAAGTGCTGGGCGATATCTGGGTGGTGCGCCGCAATCCGTATCTGCAGGACGACATGCTGGACAATCCCAAGCGTCGCCAGGCATTGATCGACGCGCTGAACCACCGCCTGGGGGAAGTCGACAAGCGCCGCAAGCTCGATCTCGCATCGCATGGCGACGACGCATCGCAGCGTCGCGCCGCCGCGGTCGAAACGCTGGTGCAGGCAGCCTGCAAGGCGGTTGCCGATTTTGGCGAAGAATTCCGCAATAGCTGGGATCTGCGCAAGCGCGCAACCAGAGTGCTGGGCCGCTACACCGACCGCGACAACATCAAGTTCGACGGCATGTCGCGTGTGTCGCACGTGACCGACGCCACCGACTGGCGCGTCGAGTACCCGTTCGTGGTGCTGACGCCGGATACCGAAGACGAAATGGCCGGTCTGGTCAAGGGCTGCATCGAGCTCGGCCTGACCATCATCCCGCGCGGCGGCGGCACCGGCTATACCGGCGGCGCGATTCCGCTGACGCCGATGTCGGCCGTCATCAATACCGAAAAACTGATCGGTCTGTCTGCCGTCGAAATGACGCGCCTGCCGGGCGTCGATCGCGAGTACGCAACAATCTATTCCGGCGCGGGCGTCGTCACCAAGCGCGTGGCGGATGCGGCGGAGAAGGCCGGCTTTGTGTTCGCCGTCGATCCGACCTCGGCCGAAGCGTCCTGCATCGGCGGCAATATCGCGATGAACGCCGGCGGCAAGAAAGCCGTGCTGTGGGGCACGGCGCTCGACAATCTGGCCAGCTGGCGCATGGTCGACCCGAACGGCGACTGGCTGGAAGTCACGCGCGTCGAACACAACCTCGGCAAGATCCATGACGCGCCAGTGGCGAAGTTCAAGCTCGAATGGACGCACCCGAACGAAAGGGGCCGCGGCCGCAACGAACCGTTCAAGACCGAGACGCTGGAGATTCCCGGCCGCATCTTCCGCAAGGAAGGGCTGGGCAAGGACGTCACGGACAAATTCCTCGCCGGTTTGCCCGGCGTGCAGAAGGAAGGCTGCGATGGCCTGATCACCTCCGCGCGCTGGATTCTGCACAAGATGCCGAAGCACACGCGCACTGTCTGCCTCGAATTCTTCGGGCATTCGCGCGATGCGGTGCCGTCGATCGTCGAGATCAAGGATTATCTCGATGGATTGCCTGCACAGGGCGGCAAGTTTGCAACCGTGCGTCTGGCCGGCCTCGAACATCTGGACGAACGCTATCTGCGCGCGGTCGGCTATGCGACGAAATCCAAGCGCGACATGCTGCCGAAGATGGCGCTGTTCGGCGATATCGTCGGCGACGATGAGGAAGCCGTGGCGATCGCCGCATCGGAAGTGGTGCGCATTGCCAACCAGCGTGTCGGCGAAGGCTTCATCGCGGTCAGTCCGGAAGCGCGCAAGAAGTTCTGGCTCGATCGTGCGCGCACCGCGGCGATTTCCAAACATACCAATGCGTTCAAGATCAACGAAGACGTCGTGATCCCGCTGAATCGCATGGGCGAGTATTCGGATGGCATCGAGCGCATCAACATCGAGTTGTCGATCAAGAACAAGCTGCAGCTGCTGGCCGAACTGCGCAATTATTTCCTGACCAGCCATCTGCCGCTGGGCAAGAGCGACGATGCGGACGCGGACGACATTCCCGCCGCGGAACTGCTGGAAGATCGCGTCAAGCAGGCCGAGCAACTGCTCGAAGATGTGCACATGCGCTGGTCGTATCTGCTGGCCAACCTCGACAAGAAGCTGAGCGATGAGCAGGATGAAATCATCGCGCTCGGCGTGCAGCCCCTGCATGGCACATTCAATGATCGCCTGGCGAAGCAGCCCGACGCCACCTTGTTCGACATCATCCAGGACCGCACCGTGCGCGTGTCGTGGAAGACCGAGGTGCGTGCGCCGCTGCGGCAGATTTTCGGCGGCGTCGCCTTCCGGCTGATCCTGGACGAAGCGAACGCGATCCACAAGCGGGTGCTGCGCGGCCGCGTGTTCGTTGCGCTGCACATGCATGCCGGCGACGGCAATGTGCACACCAATATCCCGGTCAATTCCGATCATTACCAGATGCTGCAGGATGCGCATGAGACGGTCGCGCGCATCATGGCCTTCGCGCGCTCGCTGAACGGCGTGATCTCCGGCGAGCACGGTATCGGCATCACGAAGCTGGAATTCCTGACCGAGGCTGAACTGGCCGACTTCCGGGCGTACAAGCGCCGCATCGATCCGGAGGGCCGCTTCAACAAGGGCAAGCTGATGGACATGCCCGAGTTCAGCTCCGACCTGCGCAATGCCTATACGCCGTCGTTCGGCCTGATGGGGCACGAGTCGCTGATCATGCAGCAGAGCGACATCGGCGCGATCGCCAACAGCGTCAAGGATTGCCTGCGCTGCGGCAAATGCAAACCGGTGTGCACCACGCACGTGCCGCGCGCGAACCTGCTGTACTCGCCGCGCAACAAGATTCTCGCCACCTCGCTGCTGGTCGAAGCCTTCCTGTATGAAGAGCAGACGCGGCGCGGCATCTCGATTCGTCACTGGGAAGAATTCGAGGACGTGGCCGAGCATTGCACGGTCTGCCACAAGTGCGTGACGCCATGCCCGGTCGACATCGACTTCGGCGACGTCTCGATGAACATGCGCAACCTGCTGCGCAAGATGGACAAGAAGTCCTTCAATCCCGGTACCACGGCCGCGATGTTCTTCCTGAACGCGACCGATCCGTCGACCATCCGCGCGACGCGCGAAGCGATGATCGGCTGGGGCTACAAGGCGCAGCGCGCAGCGGCCGAACTGCTGAAGAAAGTCGCGAAGAAGCAGACCAAGGCGCCGCCGTCGACGCATGGCAAGGCGCCGGTGCGCGAGCAAGTGATCCACTTCATCAACAAGAAGATGCCGGGCAATCTGCCAAAGAAAACAGCGCGCGCGCTGCTCGATATCGAAGATGACAAGGTCATTCCGATCATCCGCAATCCGCAGGTCACGACGGCGGACAGCGAAGCAGTGTTCTATTTCCCGGGCTGCGGTTCCGAGCGCCTGTTCTCGCAGGTCGGTCTGGCGACGCAGGCGATGCTGTGGAATGTCGGCGTGCAAACCGTGCTGCCGCCGGGTTACCTGTGCTGCGGTTATCCGCAGCGCGGCGCCGGCGATTACGACAAGGCCGAGAAGATCATCACCGACAACCGCGTGCTGTTCCACCGCATGGCGAACACGCTGAACTACCTGGACATCAAGACCGTGGTGGTGTCCTGCGGCACCTGTTTCGATCAGTTGCAGGGCTACCAGTTCGACAAGATCTTCCCCGGCTGCCGCATCATCGACATCCACGAATACCTGATGGA
>DATMTZ010000382.1:0-3553 GCA_035563975.1 Oxalicibacterium sp.
ATTCAAAAATGGACTCCGGAAGCGGTTGATGAAGTTAACGTGACGTGAAGAAACTGTTGCTTGGACGAACGCCGAGTGTGTCAGGTATTGTAAACCGACACATCACCGTATGAGAAAACGCGTAGGTGTGGAAAGAAGACGATCACTGCGCAGCGGCAAACAGCAGCGAGAGCCCGGAACAGAACAGCAGTGCATCCAGCAGATGCTGGAAGACGCGCTCGCTGAGTTTCAGCATCACGATCTTGCCGAGAAATGTGCCTGCCATCAGCGAGGCGCCGACAAGCAGGCCCTGCGAAAACACGGGCCATGGCAGCGCGCCGAATTCGCCGAAGGTCAGCACCTTGCTGATATAGAGCATCAGCGAACCGGCTGCTTCAGTCGAAATAAAGGCGCCTTTCAGCAGGCCGTAAGAGGTGAAGGCGGGAACGCTTAGCGGGCCGGTCGACAGCACCACGCCGGTCAGGAAGCCGATCACGGCGCCGCAGACCGCCAATTGCCACAGGCGCAGCCGGTAATCATGCGACATCAGCCAGTGCCGTATCGGGATCATGCCGATGAAGAACAGGCCCAGACAGACGTCGACCACATGCGCCGGCAGAGCCAGCAGAGTGCGTGCGCCGATCGCGGCAGCCGGCATGCCGGTGACCGCGTAGGCGGCAAATGCGCGCCAGTCGATCAGCTTCCACCAGGCGATGACGCGCGACAGGTTCGCCATCACGGCGGCGACCGCCATGATGGGCACCGCCTGCTTCGGTCCGAAGGTATAGACGAGAATGGGCAACAGGATGATGGACGAACCGGTGCCGATCACGCCGCTGATCGCGCCGGCAGCCAGGCCGGCGAGCAGGACGAACAGGTAGGAAAACATGTGGGGGAGCGTGTGCCAGAAGGCAATGCGTCATGCTAACGCAAGTTCGTCATGCATGGCACGGTGCGGACCGTTACACTGCGGTATTCGGGGAAACAACATGAGCATTGCAGACAACAAGAAAGCCTTTCACGACTATGTGATCGAGGACAAATACGAGGCAGGCGTGATGCTGCAGGGCTGGGAAGTCAAGGCAATCCGCGAAGGCCGGGTGCAGTTGAAGGAAGCTTACGTCGTCGCGCGGGACAACGAAATCTTCCTGTTCGGTGCGCATGTCAGCGCCTTGACGAGCACCTCGTCCTTCAGCCATCCGGAAGCGCGCCGCACGCGCAAGCTGCTGCTGCACGCGGCGGAAATCCGCAAGTTGATCGGCAAGGTTGCGCAGGCCGGTTACACCATGGTGCCGCTGAACCTGCACTGGAAGAAGGGACGCGTGAAATGCGAGATCGCACTGGCGAAAGGCAAGAAGGAATACGACAAGCGCAATACCGAGCGCGAGCGCGACTGGCAGCGCGAGCATCAGCGCATCATGAAAATCCATCGTCGCTAGGCACGACACCATGAGCGAGAAACGTCTTTCCACGGAGGCACAGCAGATCAGTGCGATCACGCTGGACCACTATAACCAGCGTGCCGAATCGTTCTGGCAGGGCACGCGCACGCACGATGTCAGCCAGAACATTGCAGCGTTGCTGCGGCATGTCGAGGCAATGCCGCCTTTGGCGATCCTCGATTTCGGTTGCGGCCCCGGACGTGACCTGAAGACGTTTGCCGAACTGGGACATGCGCCGGTCGGCCTGGATGGCTCGAAGGAGTTCGCCCAGATGGCGCGACAGTATTCCGGATGTGAAGTGTGGCACCAGGACTTTCTGCAGCTGGATCTGCCGCCCGAACGCTTCGACGGCATCTTTGCGAACGCTTCGCTGTTTCATGTGCCTGGCGGCGAACTGCCGCAGGTACTGACGCGACTGCATGCCAGCCTGAAGCCGCGCGGCGTGCTGTTCTCGTCGAATCCGCGCGGCAACAACGAGGAAGGCTGGAGTCACGGACGTTACGGCGCCTATCACGATCTCGCGCAATGGCAGCGCTTCATGCAAAACGCGGGCTTCGTCGAACTCGAACACTACTATCGTCCGGAAGGACTGCCGCGCGAGCAGCAGCCCTGGCTTGCGTCGGTGTGGCGCAAACCGTGATCAGGCCCTGGCCGGTTTGCGGATCATGAAGATGATCAACGAGGCGAACAGGCAGGCGGCGCCCGCCGCATACAGCGCGGGCGTGTAGGTCAGCAGCAGCGTGCGCGTCAGGCCTGCGCCATAGGCGGCGGTGGCGGAACCGAGCTGATGTGCCGCGAAAATCCAGCCGAACACCATGCCGGCGCGCTCGCGCCCGAAGGCCGTGCCGGCCAGCTTGACGGTCGGCGGCACCGTGGCGATCCAGTCGAGGCCGTAGAACAGCGCGAACAGCGACAAGCCGTACAGCGTGAAGGTCGAATGCGGCAGCCAGAACAGCGACAGGCCGCGCAGGCCGTAGTACCAGAACAGCAGCTTGCGGTTGTCGTAGCGGTCGGACAGGTAGCCGGACAAGATGGTGCCGACAAAATCGAAGGCGCCCATCATCGCCAGTACGCTTGCTGCGGGCACGGCCGACAGGCCGTAGTCACCGCACAGCGAAATGAAATGCGTCTGGATCAGGCCGCTGGTACTGAGGCCGCAGATGAAGAAAGTGCCGGCCAGTATCCAGAACGTGCGGCTGGTCGAGGCATCGGCCAGCATCCGCAGCGGTTCCCACATCGTCATGCGCGATGGCGACATCGGCGCCGGCACGCCGGCATCAGCTGCTGCGCCGTAGGCCGCCATGCCGAGTTCCTGCGGGCGGTTGCGGATGAACAGGAAGGCCAGCACCGCAGTCAGCGCGCAACTGCAGAACACTGGAATCACCGCCATGCGCCAACCGTGATGCTCGATCAGCCAGGCCGCGGCCGGCAGGAAAATCAATTGCCCGGTAGCGGCGCTGGCGGTCAGCATGCCGATCACCAGCCCGCGCCGTGTCTCGAACCAGCGGTTCGCCACTACCGCACCCAGCACCAACGCCGTCATGCCGGTGCCGAAGCCGAGCACCAGTCCCCACAGCGCGAACAAATGCCACAGCTGCGTCATCTGCGTGGACAGCAGCAGGCAGGCGGCCACCAGCGTCAGCGCGATGCAGATCACGCGGCGCAGGCCGATGCGTTCCATCAGGATCGCGGCGAACGGACCGATCAGGCCGTACAGAATGAAGCGTATCGCCAGCGCCGTGGAAATCTGATCGGTATTCCAGCCGAATTCGCGGCCCAGCGGCTGCAGCAGCGCGCCGGGCAGGCCGAGCGCGGCGGACGAGGTCAGCATCGTCATGAAGGTGATGGCGACGACGATCCATGAAAAGTGAATGTTGCGGCGTTGCAGCCAGGTGGCGAAGGCCTGCGCATACATGAATGATCCGATCGGATATGGCGTTAAATGGTTGCGGAAATGCTGGTTTCATCAAGCAGGGCCGCGCGGCAGGCGGCGAGAATCTCGCTCGCCAGCGGCTGATCCCGCATCGCCCTGGCGAGCGACATGGCGCCGACCATCGTGCTGAACTGCACCAGCGCCTGCTGCCGGCGTTGCGCCGGATCGGGTGACGGTTCGACTGCGGCCAGGGCTTCGA
>DATMTZ010000383.1:0-1919 GCA_035563975.1 Oxalicibacterium sp.
GGCTTGCGCCGGGCTTTTTTCGTATGCGTGACGATGTTCAACGCGGATGGATCATGTCGCGCGGCTGCACCCAGCGATCGAATTCTTCCTCACTAACATGGCCGGACGCCAGCGCCGCTTCTTTCAAGGTCAGGCGTTCTCGATGCGCGTGCTTGGCAATCGCGGCGGCCTTGTCGTAACCGATGTGCGGCGTCAACGCGGTCACCAGCATCAGCGACTGCTTCATCAATTCCTCGATTCGTTCGCGGTTGGCCTGGATGCCGTGCGCGCAATGCTCGTCGAAACTGTGCATGCCGTCCGCCAGCAATCTCACGCTTTGCAGGAAGTTGTGCGCCAGCAGCGGCTTGAACACATTCAGTTCGAAATTGCCCGATGCGCCGCCGATATTCAGCGCCACATCGTTGCCGAACACCTGGCAGCACAGCATCGTCAGCGCTTCATTTTGTGTCGGATTGACCTTGCCCGGCATGATCGAGCTGCCCGGCTCGTTTTCCGGGATCGACAGTTCGCCGAGACCCGAGCGCGGCCCCGACGCCAGCCAACGGATATCGTTGGCGATCTTCATCAGCGCGGCTGCCAATGTCTTCAGGCCGCCATGCACGGCGAGCATGGCATCGTGCGCGGCAAGTGCGGCGAACTTGTTGTCGGCGCTGCTGAATTGAAGGCCGATACGGCGCGACAGTTCAGCCGCCACGCGCGCGCCGAATTCCGGATGCGTATTGAGGCCGGTGCCCACCGCCGTGCCGCCGACGGCGAGCTGCTGCAAGCCCGGCAGCAGCGTCGCGACGATTGATTTTGCATATTCGAGTTGTGCCACGTAGCCGGAAAATTCCTGACCCAGCGTCAATGGCGTCGCATCCTGCAAATGGGTACGGCCGATCTTGACGATCGCATCAAATTCCTCCGCCTTCTGATGCAGCGTGCGACGCAATGCATCAATTGCCGGCAGCACGCGCGCGCTGACGCCGCGCGCTGCAGCCACATACATGGCGGTCGGAAAGATGTCATTCGACGACTGGCCCAGATTGACGTCATCGTTCGGATGCACGCTGCGCGCATCGCCGCGCCCGCCGTCCAGCAACTCGGATGCGCGGTTGGCCAGCACCTCGTTCATGTTCATATTGCTTTGCGTGCCGGAGCCGGTCTGCCAGATCGCCAGCGGAAACTCGTTCGGCCAGCGCCCGGCAATCACCTCTTCCGCCGCTGACGCGATGGCATCCGCCTTGCGCTTGTCGAGCCGGCCGAGATCGTGGTTGACCAGCGCGGCGGCGCGCTTCACCTCGGCCAGCGCGACAACCAGCTCGACCGGCATCTTCTCGGTGGAAATGCGGAAATGCTGCAGCGAGCGCTGCGTCTGCGCGCCCCATAGACGTTCGCCATCCACTTCGATGGGGCCGAAAGTATCGCGTTCCGTTCTGCTTGCCATGTCTTCCTCGCTGATGCGCATCGATGGGAAACCCGCATCACACGATAACGCATCTTGCGCGCTAGCGCTGCTGCAGCACCGGCAACACGCGAAGCGCCGCAACCGCATGATCGAGGAAGGCACGCAGCTTGGGCGCCATGTGGCGCGCGCTGGCCACCACCAGTTGCACCGGCAGCGCAGTCGGTTCGTAGGACGGCAGCAGGCGCACCAACGCACCGCTCGCCAGATCGTCCGCTACCTGGTACGACAGCGCGCGCGCCAGGCCCCGGCCGGCTTTGGCCGCCAGCAACGCTGCATCGATTTCATTCACCGTCAGGCGCGGCGTGAGTGCCACTGTGCGTTCGCGCCCTTCATGGCGAAAGCGCCACTCGACGGCGGTCGGCCTGCCTGAGATATAGATGACGTCATGCTCGGCCAGATCGGCGAGGCCGGACGGCTTGCCGCGCCGCGCCAGATAGTCCGGGCTGGCGACCAGCAGACGCCGCACGCTGCC
>DATMTZ010000384.1:0-2421 GCA_035563975.1 Oxalicibacterium sp.
ATTGCGCGGCATGGCCGGCGGCACGCGCGTGATGCTGCTGGGCGGCGAACCGATGGACGGCGCGCGCTACATCACGTGGAACTTCGTTTCCAGCTCGGTCGAACGCATCGAGCAGGCGAAGCAGGACTGGAAGGAACAGCGCTTTGCGAAAGTGCCGGAAGAGACCGAATTCATCCCGCTGCCCGAGCTGCCGGGCCGGCCGGTCGCCTATCCGTGAACGTGGGCCTTACGCGCTCCTGCCGTCGTAGGCATGCCGCGGCAATGCGGCAAGGTCCACGTTTTCCACGCAACGCACATTGATGGCCGCAATCTCGTTGCCGGCCGGATCGGTGCCATAGGAAAACGCCTGGCAGCCGCAGACCGAACAGAATTGATGGTCGATGCGATGCTTGTTGAACTTGTAGCGCGTCAGCTGGCCGGCGCCGGCGCGCAGCGTCATCAGCGCGCGCGGCACAAACCACAGCAGCAACCCCTTGCGGCTGCAGTACGAGCAATTGCACTCGATGACCGCGCCGATCTCTCCTTCTGCTTCGAACTTCACCGCGCCGCAATGGCAGGAACCTTCGTAACGCATACAGCCTCCTCGTCGATGCGGCTCGCGGCCGCGCTCACAGCGAATCGGGATCGATATCGGGCAAGGCCAGTTCCAGCTGCACGCAGGCGCCCCGCCCTTGCGACTGGGCCTGCCGCAGCGCTTCGCCGGCGCGTTGCAGCATGCTGTCGGCGCCGTCGTCCGGCGCATTGGTCGTCACGCCGCTGGCAAAACTGATCGTCAGCGCCGGCGCCAGCGCGCTCCAGTCCACAGCGGATATCGCCGCCGCCAAGCGCGCAATTGCGCGGTCGCTCTGGTCCAGCCAGGTAGTCGGCAGGATGATGGCAAACACATGGCGGTCAATGCGCCCCACTGTATCGAGCGAACGCAGGAGGGTCAGTGCCGCCTGTGCGAAGCGGCGCAGCACCTGGTCGGCGAGCTCGCTGCCGTGGTGCGCCGCGATCGCATCGCCATCGTCGATCGCCACCACTGCCAGGGAAAATGGATGGCCGGTGCGCCGCGCGCGCGTCAGCTCTTCTTGCAGCCGCTGCAGCAGTCCGCGGCGGTTCAGCGCGCCGGTCAGTTCGTCATGCGCGGCGATCTCGCGCAGACCCTCGAGCGCGGCCTGCAATTCGGCGACGATCGCTTCGGCCGGCATGCCGTCGCGGACGCGCTCGATCAGATCGCTCAACTGCGCGCTCAAATACTGCGCGGGCTGCGTGAGATGGCTTGACACATGGACCTCCGGAAGGGGATACACAAATGACGAAAGCAGGCTGCATTGTCATGACTATCCCGGCCGATGGCAAGCCGCAGGGCAGCGATTTGTCCGCCGGCCGCAATAGCGGCTATCATGGCGGCGCATACCCGCGGCCATCCGGACGCGGGCTCACCAGTCCGATTTACTTGTTGCTATTGGAGATTCAGGATGGATGTAAAAGTAACGCGCGGCGAAGGAAAGCTGCAGCACGTCGTCGAAGCAGGGCCGCACAAGCTGATTGCGGATGCGCCTTCGCAGTACGGCGGCGAAGACGCCGGCTTCGTGCCGCACGATCTGCTGGCCGCCGCCCTCGGCGCGTGCACCGCGCTGACGCTGAACATGTATGCGCAGCGCAAGGGCTTCCCGTTGCAGAAGGCCGATGTACGCGTCGAGCACGCAGAACGCGATGGCGTGTATGTGTTCCATCGCCACATTACGTATCACGGCGATCTGACCGCCGAGCAGAAGGAAAGCCTGACCGGCATCGCCAACAAGTGCCCGGTGCACAAGACCTTGTCGGGCGAGATTCAGATCATCACCGAGTCGAACTGATCGTATGCCGCAATGATTCGTCTGCAGGATCATTGCGGCTGATCATTCCATGATGGTTCAGCGATTGTTCAACTGATCGTAGACGGCGTAGGCGATGCGCGTCAGTTCGCCCTTGTCGATACCAGCCGACAACGCATAACCAAAACGGCCGTCGATCCAGTAGAACACGTTGACATCCCCCTGCCGCGCAAAGCGGAAACCCGTATCCCTGCTTGCCTGCTGATCGGTCGACACATACAGCGTCAGCCGCTGGCCGACCGCATCCTGGTACATGAACTGCGCATCCGGTTTGCCGCTGTCGCCGGGCAACAGACGACCGCCGACCAGCTCATAGCCAAGCTTGCCGAGCTTGGGCGGATGCATGTCGGCGCCGGTGCGCTTGGTCAGCCATTTGACGAGCTGCTCTTCCTGATCCGCGCCGATTTCAACCGGACGCCGCGCATCCGGCGTGTACACAAGATGCGCCACCGCCGCTTCGTGCGCCAGCGCTGCCACCGTCACCACGCGTTCGCCATGTGCCGTTCCGCGCGCAAGCAGGTCGGCCCGCTGCGTCGCGCCATGCAGCATCCAGCCTGCC
>DATMTZ010000385.1:0-4940 GCA_035563975.1 Oxalicibacterium sp.
TGAGGATCAGACCTTATCTGTCCATGTTGTCTTCGATAGTGTGTGCTCACTCGACGCATCGTGCGGAAATATCTGTCGGCGTCCGAATGCCGCTTTTTTCCCCGACTTCTTCGCACCGCATAAGCCCATTTCCATTTCGCAATCATGCACAAAAGTAATGTATTTTTGACAACTGTTAATTGATCTTTGGATTAAGCTCATCCGTGGCAACTTGCCATTTCTTTAACAATGAGGTTCGATATGAAGATCAAATATTTTTTGGTTTTACTGTTCCTCGGTGTCACCCTGAACGCATCAGCGAACAACGGCGGTCACCACAACAGCTGGTCCATTCAGCCGCCATCGCATGACGTGCTGCACGAGATCATTACCGGTTCGCACGGGAGCAGCCTCGGCGATTTCTTCGGATTCGATCACGACAAGGCGAAGCACGAGCTCGGCTGGATATTCGGCAATCTGAAGGACATCATCGGCGACTTGAAGGATCACTGGCGCTGGGGAGATTCGCCGTTCTGCGACTGGCCGCCGGTTGTATCGTCGGTGCCTGAGCCGGAAACCTATGCGATGTTCCTCGCCGGCCTGGGCATGATGGGCTGGATGGCGCGACGCAAAAAAATAGTCAGCCGCTGAAAAGGCTGCGCAGGGGAGGCAATCGACATGCCTGTATTGAGATGGGCCGGCCGTACCGGCCCTGCCATGACGACAAAGGTGCGCGCGACACGTTGCGCGCGCACCTGACGGTTGTATCAGTCCTTGGACTTGTTTGAATACGGCGCATGCAAATGCACCGGCCGCGAGGTCTTCGCGCGCATGCGGATGTTGATCAGTTCCACCACCAGCGCAAATCCCATCGCCGTGTAGATGTACCCCTTCGGAATGTGATGGCCGAAACCGTCGGCAATCAGCACCACGCCGATCGCGACAAGAAACGCCAACGCCAGGATCTTGATGGTCGGGTGATTGGAGACGAAGCGCCCGATCGGACCGGCAAACATCATCATCATGCCGACCGACAGGATGACCGCCGCCACCATCACCGCGATGTGGTCGACCATGCCGACCGCGGTAATGATGGAATCCAGCGAAAACACCATGTCGATCACCATGATCTGCAGGATCACGGCGGTAAAGGTCGCTTTCACTGTGCTGGACGTATGGCCTTCCTCGCCCTCCAGCGACTGATGGATTTCGGCCGTGCTCTTCCAGATCAGGAACAGGCCGCCGGCGATCAGGATCAGGTCACGTCCGGAAATGTCGCGGCCGAGGATCGTAAACAGTGGCTCGACCAGCCCCACGATCCACGCCAGCACCATCAGCAGCCCGATGCGCATGAACATCGCGATGAACAGGCCCAGCTTGCGCGCGAATTCGCGTTGCTCTTCCGGCAGCTTGTCGACCAGGATGGAAATAAAAATGATGTTGTCTATGCCCAGCACCAGCTCCAGCGCGGTCAGGGTAATGAGGGCCATCCACGCATGCGGGTCCGCCAAGAGTTCGAGCATGGGCATTTCTCCTTGGATATCTATCAATGCGGCCGCTGGTCTGGCGCCGCGGCACGGCTTGTTATTGTCGTACCTGCAGGCATATCTACTGCAGGCACGCTTGCAACAGTAACAGGTAAAAATCGCCGCGCCAATCGTCGTGTTGCGGCCGGCGCGACACGGCGGTGCGACGGCGAGCCGGTATAATGCCGCCTACGTTTCTCGATCAACATGCAGCGCCGCATCCGGCGCCTATCCTCATGCTCGCAGCACAAAAACAACGCATCACCGCATTCTTCCAGGCCGCGCTCGCGCCGCTGATCGCCGGCACCGATCTGAAGCCGAACATCGTTCTTGAACGCCCGCGCGATCCCTCGCATGGCGATATTGCCTGCAACCTGGCAATGCAGATCGCCAAGCCGCTGAAAAAAAATCCGCGGGAGGTCGCGCAGGCGCTGGTCGACGCGCTGCAGGCCGATCCGGCGGCGAAGGAATTGATCGCCTCGGCAGAGATCGCCGGCCCCGGTTTCATCAACCTGCGGCTGACGGAAGCTTCGCGCCAATCCGTCATCAAGACCGTGCTGCAGCAGGGCGATGCCTACGGCAAGAGCGATCTGGGCAAGAACAAGAAGATCGTCGTCGAATTCGTTTCCGCCAACCCGACCGGCCCGCTGCATGTTGGCCACGGACGTCAGGGGGCGCTGGGCGATGCCTTGTCCTCGCTGTTCCAGGCGCAAGGCTACGACGTCACGCGCGAGTTCTATTACAACGATGCCGGCGTGCAGATCGCGACGCTGGCGACTTCGGTGCAGGCGCGCGCGCGCGGCCTGAAGCCGGGCATGGAAGGCTGGCCTGAATCGGCCTACAACGGCGACTACATCCAGGACATCGCCAACGATTTCCTCGCGAAGAAAACCGTGTCCGCGGCGGACGGCGCACCGTTTACCGCCAGCGGCGACGTCAACGACATCGAATCGATCCGCCACTTCGCCGTGACCTACCTGCGTCACGAACAAGACCTGGACCTGCAAGCCTTCGGCGTCAAGTTCGACAACTATTATCTGGAATCTTCGCTGTACAAGGATGGCAAGGTCGCCTCGACGGTCGACGCCCTGATCAAGGCCGACAAGACTTATGAACAGGATGGCGCGCTGTGGCTGCGCACCACCGACTACCGCGACGACAAGGATCGCGTGATGAAGAAGTCCGACGGCACCTACACGTACTTCGTGCCGGACGTCGCCTATCACACGGTCAAATGGCAGCGCGGCTTTGCGCAGGCGATCAATGTGCAGGGTAGTGACCACCACGGCACGATCGCACGCGTGCGTGCCGGTCTGCAGGCATTGAACATCGGTATTCCGGAAGGCTATCCGGATTACGTGCTGCACAAGATGGTGACCGTCATGCGCAATGGCGAGGAAGTGAAGATTTCCAAGCGCGCCGGTTCCTACGTCACGCTGCGCGACCTGATCGAATGGTCCGCCGGGGACACGCCGGAAGGCGAAGCGCGTGACCTTACGCGCGGCCGCGACGCGGTGCGTTTCTTCCTGATTTCGCGCAAGGCCGATACGGAGTTCGTGTTCGATGTCGACCTCGCACTAGCGCAATCCGATGAAAATCCGGTCTACTACGTGCAGTACGCGCACGCGCGCATCTGCTCGGTGTTCTCGCAATGGAACGGCAATGAAGCTGCGCTGTCCGATGTCGACCTGTCGCCGCTGACCGCGCCGCGTGAAGTCACGCTGCTCGGCAAGCTGGCGGAATATCCCGAGATGCTGCAGCGCGCGCTGGAAGAACTCGGCCCGCATCAGGTGGCGTTCTATCTGCGCGATCTGGCGGGTGAATTGCATAGCTACTACAATGCAGAACGCGTGCTGGTCGACGACGAAGCGCTGAAGCTGGCGCGTCTTGCGCTGCTGCATGCAACGCGGCAAGTATTGCGTAACGGACTGGCCCTGATTGGTGTTTCCGCCCCGGCGCGGATGTAATGGACATGATGATGACGAACAAAAACAAGCAGGCCGGCGGTACCTTGCTGGGATTGATACTCGGCCTGGTGATCGGCCTCGGCATTGCGGTCGGCGTGGCGCTATATGTGACCAAGTCCTCGCTGCCTTTCACCAATAAGTTCACCACGCCGGAAAAACCGATGGCGGCGCCGAGTGACCTGCCCGATCCGAACAAGGCGCTGTACGGCAAGAAGCCGACCTTGCCTGAAACCGGTACCGACCTGACGAATCCTGCGGCGAATGCCGGCCAGCCGGTGCCGCCGACCAATACCGCGATCAACAAGAATCCGGCGCAGGTCGATGCGGTCAAGCCCGGCGACGATGACACGAAATACATCTATTACCTGCAGGCCGGCGCCTTCCGCGCCACCGAGGATGCGGAAAGCTTGCGCGCCAAGCTGGCGTTGCTCGGCTTCGAAGCGAAGGTTTCGGATACGCAGACCGACAACGGCACCCTGCATCGCGTACGCATCGGACCATTCAGCCAGACCGAGGCAATGAATCGCGTGCGCGGCAAGCTGTCGGACAATGGTGTCGATGTGGCCGTTGTGCGGATCGGCAAGTAATGAGGCAGGAAAGCGGCAAACCAAATAGGCAAACAAGCGAAAGGAATCGTATGCGTTTCATTCAACACCTGTTGGCAGTCATCGGTCTGAGCCTGATCGCGGCAAGCGCGGGCGCGTCGCCGACGGCACCGGTCAATGGCAAGGATTACCGCACGCTGGAGCGCGCGCAACCGACCGAAAGCGGCAAGAAGGTCGAAGTCACGGAATTCTTCTGGTACGACTGTCCGCACTGCAATGCCTTCGAACCGTCGCTGGAAGCATGGGTGAAGAAACAGGGCGACAAGATCGTCTTCAAGCGCGTGCCGGTCGCCTTCCGCGATTCCTTCATCCCGCAGCAGAAGCTCTACTATGCGCTGGAAGCGATCGGCAAGGTCGACGAATTGCACGCCCGCATCTTCCGCACGATCCATGTCGAGCGCCAGCAGCTGGAAACCGACAGCCAGATCGCCGCCTTCATCGCCAAGCAGCCAGGCATCGATGCGAAGAAGTTTGCCGACGCCTACAATTCCTTCGGCGTACAGACCAAGGCGCGGCGCGCGACACAGCTGCAGGCCGATTACCAGATCGACGGCGTGCCGACGCTCGCCATCGGCGGCCGCTACCTAACCTCGCCATCGATCGCTGCCGGCAGCGTCGGCAATCGACCGGAAGCAGCGCTGCATGAAGCGGCGCTGCAAGTGGCCGATTACCTGGTCAACAAGTCGGCCGGCAAGTAAAGCAATCTGCTGACATTCAGCACACGTCGTTAATACAAAGTCCGCAACTCGCAAGAGTGCGGACTTTTCTTTTGGAGCCTGCATGCAGAACACAAAGCGCGTCTTCATCACCGGCGCATCAAGCGGCCTCGGCGAAGCGCTCGCGCGCCGCTATGCGGAGCAGGG
>DATMTZ010000386.1:0-12610 GCA_035563975.1 Oxalicibacterium sp.
GAGCTATCGATGAGCATCAATTATTTGTTGACCGGCGCCATCGGCATGGCCTCGCTGATCGCCGCCCTGTTCTTCCTGCGCTTCTGGAAAACCACGCGTGATCGCTTTTTCCTTTATTTCGCTGTGTCCTTCCTGATCCAGGGCGTCAATCGCTTCTTCCTGGTACAAGGAGCGGACGCAAGCGACGATACACCCGTCGGTTACCTGTTCCGGCTTATTTCATACATGCTGATCGTGATCGCAGTGATCGAAAAGAACCGCAGCGTATCTAGGAAATAAGACTACCGGCGACGCGAGCTATGACGTCACACGCCGACAAGCGTGCGGATATCGTCCACCAGCGGCACCAGCGCGACGATGAAAAGAGCGATGGAAAACGGCAGCACTGTCGTGAACCCGACCTGCTTGAAGCCGATTGCGCCAATAATGCCGCCGATGAAGAACATGGACAGGATGGTGACCTGCATCGCCACCCGGCTCCACCTTGCGCGCACATAGGCGTCGGCGTCGCGGCGATGGCTGCGATTCCAGTACAGCATGCGGCCGAGCTCGATGCCGAGATCGGTAATCACGCCGGTCATGTGCGTGGTGCGAATTTCTGAATTCGACATCTTGGACATGATGGCATTCTGCAAGCCCATGATGAAACACAGGAGCAGCACGGTCAGCGGAACCGTGATCGCGACGAAGTCTTCCAAGTGCGCGCCCAGCACGCCGAACAGCAACAGCAGCAAGGCTTCGGCGATCAGCGAAAGCGAATATTCGCCGTTCAGATTGCGATGCCGCGCCCAGTTGATCATGATGGCCGTGCAGGCCGCACCCGCCAGAAAGAACAGCAGCGAGGCCGCGCCGGCAAGCACCAGCAGGACATTTCCGAGAACGAGGTTGTCGGCTACCGAAGACACGATGCCGCTCATGTGCGAAGTGTATTGATGCACCACGAGAAACCCGCCGGCATTGACGGCGCCTGCCACCAGCGCGAGCAATGCGCCAAGCTGCCGGTTGGCGCGCGCAGTCCGGTGGCGGCAGGACAACTTTCGCAGGAAGTTCAATGGCATACAAATGAATGCATGATCACGACCACCCAATAATACATGCATAGCCGCGTCCGCCGACAGGCAGCGGCACACTGAGGAACAGGCGATGCAGAATCAGCTCTTGTCGCCGAGACTCAGCATTCGCTCGACGTATCTCGCGATCAGATCCACTTCCAGATTGACTTTGGTACCCGGATGCAGATTCTTCAGCGTGGTGACCTGCACCGTATGCGGAATCAGGTTGACGGAAAATTCGCAGCCGGCCGGCGTGTCCGTCACATTGTTGACGGTCAGCGACACGCCATTGATCACGATCGAGCCCTTGAAGGCCAGGTACTTTGCCAGATTCTTCGGCGCTTCCACCACCAGCAGCCACGATTCGCCGACCGGTTCGAACGTCTTCACTTCGCCCAGACCATCGACATGGCCGGACACCAGGTGGCCGCCAAGACGCTCGGACAGCGTCACCGCCTTTTCCAGATTCACTTCGCCGATGCGGTCGAGGCCGGCGGTGCAGTTCAGGCTTTCGCGCGAGACGTCGACCTGGAAGCCGCGCGCGGTCTTGGCCACCACCGTCATGCAGGCGCCGTTGACGGTGATCGAATCGCCGAGCGCAACATCGGCCAGCGGCAAGCCGCCCGCTTCAATATGCAGACGATGCCCGGCGGCGGCATCGCCCAGCGGAGTGATTTCAGTGATCTTGCCGACGGCGGCGACGATTCCGGTAAACATGATGATCAGCGTAGTGGAGTAAAACGGGCAAGGATACGCAAATCGGCTCCGATCTGCTTGACCTCGTGGAAAACCAGGTTTTTCTTCTGCTCCAGCGATGCGGCCGCCGGCAGATTGAACATGCGCTGCGCATCGCCTAACAGGCTGGGCGCCAGATAGACCAGCAGCTCATCGACGCATTCCTCGCGGATCAGCGAGCCGTTCAGCTTGAAGCCGGCTTCCACATGCAGCTCATTGATCTGGCGGCGTCCGAGTTCCATCATCAGCAGCGGCAGGTCGACCTTGCCCTCCGCATTGGGCAGCAGGATTACTTCGTGGCCGAGATCGCGCAGCATTGTTTCCTTTTCCGGATCGGACTGCGCAGCAACGATCCAGGTGCCGCCGCCATCCAGCACGCGCGCATGCGGGCTGATCTGCAGGCGGCTGTCGACCACGACGCGCCGCGGCTGGCGCGGCGTATCGATCGCGCGCACCGTCAGCTGCGGATCGTCTTCCTGCACGGTGCCGATGCCCGTCAGGATCGCGCACGCGCGGGCACGCCAGGCATGGCCGTCGGCGCGTGCCTGCTCGCCGGTAATCCATTGGCTGATGCCGTTATGCAGCGCCGTCATGCCGTCCAGGCTGGCAGCCGTCTTCATCCGCACCCACGGCTGGCCGTGCTGCATGCGCTTGAAGAAACCGATATTCATTTCATGCGCTTCGTCCTCCAGCACGCCACTGGTGACGGCGATGCCCGCGGCCTGCAGGCGCGCCAGGCCTTTCCCCGCCACCAGCGGATTGGGATCGCGCATGGCGGCGACGACGCGCGCAAGCTTCGCGCGTATCAACGCATCTGCGCAGGGCGGCGTGCGGCCGTGATGACTGCAGGGTTCCAGCGTGACATACGCAGTTGCGCCTTCGGCATCGAAGCCGCGATCGGCGACATCGTTCAATGCCTGTACTTCCGCATGCGCGTGCCCGGCCGGCTGCGTAAAACCGCGCCCGATGATTTGATTGTCCTTGACGATGACGCAACCGACGCGCGGGTTCGGCGTCGTTGTGTACATGCCCTTGGCTGCCAGTTCCAGCGCAAGGCGCATCCCTTGCACGTCGCTATGAATTTCCACTTGATCGATCCAGTTGATGACAGCAGCTCAGCAGGTTTCCGGTTCCCGATCCGGATTGCAAACGCGAGGCCGGCCGAGAAAATTGATCACGATCTTGCGTGACTGATCGCCCAGTTCAAGCCGCCAGTTGCCGGATTGCGCCGTCTGACTGCTGGCATTGGTACGCGTGCGGCCGCTGCCCGTGAATGCGACATATTGTACTTTTGAATCAGTGAAACTGGCGATGATGCGCATGTCGCGATCGACCGCAGGATAGCGGCGGACGACCGTCTCGCCGGCATCGACGCGCTGGTTGTTGTTTTCGTCGACGAAGACCAGCCATCCGTCGCGCCAGTCGGCGTGCTCGCCAGCCGGAACCAGATCGACGCGCCGACCGCGATGGACGGCTTCCGAACGCGCCAGCCCGGCCGCAGCAAACAGCATGTTCGATGCCACAGTCAGCCTCTGGCTACGAATGAGACTGGCGAAACTTGGTATGCCGATCGCCAATAGGATGCAGACGATGGCGATGGCCGACATCAATTCGATTGCAGTAAAGCCGCGCCGTGCCGCGGTCGGCGCCGAGATTCCCTTCACGGCCAGCATTGCGCAGCACCGGCGCTGCGCTCGCCTCTGCTGTTGAGGCTGAGATTTCCGCAGAGCGGATCGCGATAGCCTGCATCAACTCTTGCGCTGCCGGGCCATGCGCTCAGGAGCACGCAATCACGCAGGTCTTCATCGTCGCATGCGCGCGCGTCGATTTCATAGAAACTCGATGCCGGACTGTCGCCCGAAAACCATTTGAAACGCTTGGCCTCCTCGTCGCCGGCATCTGCGGAAAACGCGAGATAGCTTCCGTGCACGGCGTAATAGCGTTCCTGCTGCTGCATCAATTTCATCAGGGCGGCCTTTCCTTCGGCGCGCCGCGTCTTTATTACGGCCTCCCGGTAAGAGGGATAGGCAATCGCCGCGAGAATGACCGCGATCAACAGGACGATCATCGCTTCGATCAAGGTAAAGCCATGCTGCGGGCGTGTCGCTTGCATCTTTGCTCCTGGAATGAATCTATTTCGACGTCTTGTGGCTGTCGCTCCAGTTGACGAGTTCACGCCAACTCAAGCGTCCGGCAGTCGTGATCTGTTCCACGCCAGCCGGATTGCCGGCTTCTGGTTTTTCTGGCATCGCTGCATCTCCGTCGTCCTTCAGCTTGCCGATCCTGTTCCGGATCTTCCGTTTTCCAGTCGCGTCGCGCGGCGCAATTTCCGGTGGAGCAATCGACACTGCGATCGGGCCGGAAGCGGGATAGGTTCCAGTTGGATAGCCGGTCAATACCGTATCCGGCGGCAGACCGTTCAAGGTATCCAAGACATAGCTTCGACCGGTGACAGCACGGCACGCGTCGTCCGTTGGCATCGCGGTGTCGAAATAAACCCGGGCGTCGATTACCTCGGCCGTCTGCAGGACGCGCTCGCCCGTCTGCTGTCCATCGATGAAATCGACATACCAGCCTCTACTGCCGGGTCCATATTTGACCGGCTTACCACGGATTTCCAGCACGCCGTCTGCGCGCATGCCGAGCTTTCTTTCGGCCAGCTGGGCGCGCCGTATCGTCTGTCCGCCGCGGTCCGTACCATCCTGTACCGCGTAGAAGGATTGCGTTTGAAACTGTTCGCGGCGCAAATCGTTTGTTTCCAGCAAGCGGCCGGTACCGAAAAGCAGCAGATAATCGTCCGCGAATACGACAGCCGGCTTTTGCGTGATCGGCTGCCGGCGTCCCTGCGCGTCGCTTGCAGTGAAAACCGGTTTGCTCGGCACTCCGCCGATCCAGGGAGCAACGCCGGCGAAATCGAAGCGCCACACATTCCCCTGCAGGTCGCCGGCATAGGCATAACGCACGGCACCATCGCTCTGCTTGATCAATGCGGGTTCGCCGAGGCCGTTTTGCGCATTGCTGTCGGCGGGCGGCAGCAGGAGCTTGTAATAGTTGCTGCCGACCTTCCATTTTTCTGCCGACGGCTTGTCCAGCGCCAGCAGGAACAATGCGCTCGGGCCATGCACGTCGAACCGTCCTGTGCCATCATCGATGTGATTGTTGACGCCGCTTGCCACGACGGCGAAGTAGCGATAGATCGGCATGCCCTTGCGTGTGCCGACGCGAAATTTGGCCACTGTAGGGGCGCCGGTCACGTTGCCCATGTGCGGATCGTCGTTATCCGTGAATTCCCATAGTGCACCGGCCTGCTCGAAGCGGTCTACCTCGGTGACATCCAGCGCGAACACGCCCTGCGCACCGCCGCGCAGGGCAGCTACCAGGATCGTCTTCCAGGAGCCGGCCAGCTGCGCCTCCGATACGCCTATCAAGCCATCGGCATACGCATGGTGCCGGTAGTCGGACCGCGTGAGTTGCGCGAGCCGCGCGAACACGGATTGCGGCACGTAGGCAAACAATTCATGCCCGTCGCCAGCATCGAATGCATGCAGCATGCCGTCATTGGCGCCGACAAATACGACTGACGGACGCTCCTTGTGCAATTCGTAGAACGCCTGATAGCCGGCTTCCTGTATCGACCGCGATGGCGCACCCATGACCACCGGCACACTGTTGACGATATCGCCGAGCAAGCCGGCCCGCGCGCGAAACACGCCATGCTTCGCATCCTTCTCCAGGCTGCGGTCGCCGCGCAAATAATGCAGCCTTTGCTCGCCGAGGCCATCACTTTTCCCGGTGACAGGCGAAAGATCGAGCAAGGCTTTCTGCGAAACCGTCAACCGCTCCCACAGGAAAGAGCCCGTGCGCGACGCAGTATCGGTTGCCAGCGTATAAATACGCCGTGCCTGCGGATCGGCGGCATGCAATAGAACGCCGGCATCCCATTCGATATCGCCGATCACAGCATTACCGTCCACGCCGAATCCGATACGCCGCTTTCGCAGGCTGCCGCTCCAGCTCACTGGATCGAATGCGGCCTCGTACGCATAGCCTTGCCCGGATACCGCAAGTCCGCTCAAGGTAAACCTGCCAGGCGACGTATGGGGACAATGCATCAGACGCGGGTCATCGTCCAGCGCGACGGCCGGCATCGCAGCAAAACCCGGGGACGCGAAGACCGCTGCCATTACAAATGCCATCCAAGTGGTCAAAACGCGTGCACTCATCGCGTCTTCCTGTAGATCGACTGCAGCGCCACCTGCGTTCGCTCGCTGCTGCCGTAGCCGATGGCCGTGATCCGATAGAGATAGGCCTCGCGCTCCGCCGACTCGCCCGAGCGTCTATCGGGCAGCAGTTCGATGATGTAGCGTGGCGCTTTGACCGGCAGTGCACCGCCGCTCGGAAATTGCCGGCCGGTGAAGTGCCCATATATGACCGCGGCACCACCCGCCCCACCACCGAAATCAAGCGTATTCCATACTGCCGGATCGCTTGCGGCGGATGGCCGGCACAAGCCCTGAAACCGGTTCTGCGCACCGCTCTCGCAGGTGCCGGACAATGACGGAAAGCCGACCGCGCTATAGCGGCTGAACAGCGCGCTGCGCGAAGTCGTGACATCGGACGCGTCCTCTATATCCATTTCCGCATCCAGCAGCGCGGCTTCGGCCGCTTCGAAAGCAATGCGGCGGTCGCTGTCGTTACGCGCCATTCTTTCGCCCTGCATCGCCATTTGCGCGGACGCCGTGGCCAGCAGCAATACCACGAGTAATACCAGCAAGACGACGATGAGTGCGATCCCGTGCTGCGCCGGGTGCCTATCGCGCGATCCTGGATGACGCATCACGTACCGGCCCCCGCAGCGTCGTTGCGCAGCTGGATCGTTTGTGAAAACAGTTTGCGGATGCGCTTACGTGCCAATGACGGCATGCTGGCGACAGCCAAGTGTACGCCCCGATCGTCTTCGCCATGCATTGCGGTGTATGCGGGATCGAACAGATCGTATTCTTCCGTCCCTGCATCGTCCCGCGCGGCTTCGCCGCCGCGCACCAGCAAGGCGAAGCGAACAGCCCGCACTTTCTTCCAGTAGGTTTTGCGGTTCAGATCCTGCATGCGTTCGGCCGTGTCATTGCCGTTCAGCGCCAGCCCGGCGTCGAGGCCGTCTATGCCGTCTGCATTCAGAAACTGGTCAGGTGCGTCATCGTCCTGCGTATCGATGCCGTACAGGACCTGAAAGGATTCGACACCGCGCGCAATGGCATCGGCATTCCAGCCGCCGCTCTTCGTCTGGTATTTGCAGCGCAATTCCGGCTCGCCGGCATTGTCCTTTGCCAGAAAGAAGATGCTCCAGCCACGTGCCAGCTCCGGATCGGCGTTTTCGCCGGCTGCCGGCACGGCAAGTCCCGCGCAATTCAGGATGGCGTTGTCCGCATCATTTCCATCGTCATCGCCAAAAAACCGCAGTGCGAGAACATCGCTGTCGTTGATCACGCCGCTGGAAGTCGCCGAGCTTAGTGCGGCGCCGTTCTTCTTCAGAGTCATTGCATCCAGTCCGATGACGTTGGCGCTCAGCGTTGCATCGACCGCGAAAGCGGCGCGTTCGGCATCGCGATATTCGTAACCGGTCTGTCGTATCGCGCGCGCCAGAATCTGCGTCGCGTAGCGCCCGGTTTCCTGTATCTGTTCGATCTGGTCCTGCGCGAGATAGGCCGCCCTGACCGCCAACAGCAGACCGGTTGCAGCCAGCAGCACTAGCAGACTCAGCGTGATGGCGATCATCAGTTCGATCAGCGTCAAGCCGACTTGCCGTCTTCGTGCGGAACCGGTGACGCAAATCATTGCGCGAACGATGCAACCGGCAAGACAATGCGGGGGCTCGATATACGGTCTTCGCCACCGGACTCGTTCTTGTCGCGCCAGCCGATCTTGATCAGGACCGGCGTGGACGGGCCTGTCTCCTCGCAGTCCCAACTGAAACTTGCTTCAGCGGTGTGCCACGGCGTAAGGTCGCGACAGATACGCACGCGCGCGCCCGGCAAGGTCTCCGCCAGACGGCGCAGCCATGCATCGATTTCGAGCTGTGCAATTTGCCGTGGATCGCAGCCGCGCGGGTCATAGCAGGCGGTATCGCTGTGTGGTACAGACTGCTCCGCGGCGAGATCGACTTGCAGATAAGGATTGTCGCGATCGAATGTCTGCATGCGGCCGAGGTTGGCGCGCATGCGATCTGCCATGTCTGCCGCCAGATGCAGCGCGCTGGAGTGAAAGATCGATTGCTGCGTGGTTCGCAGTGCAGTCAGTTGCATGCCGATGGCGCCAATAACGCCAAAGACCAGCACCAGCGCTGCCACCAGCACTTCGATGAGGGAAAAGCCGCCTTCTGATCTGTGCATCAGCCGCCTCCTGTCGTCGAAAACGAGACAAGCATGTTCCACGAACCGGCATCTCAATCGTCCGGGTGGAAAAGTGGGCTATTTTGGTCAGAATCGATGCGCTTTTGTATCCCATCAACATGGGATACCAACGGCAGGAGCAATGCGGCGGCAGGCAGCTTATTTGCCGGATGGCTTGCGTTCGCTTCCGACTTCCGCGATCGCATCCTGGAATTCGGCCAGGTCTTCGAAGCTCTTGTACACCGAAGCGAAGCGGATATACGCGATCTTGTCGAGCCGCTTCAATTCACGCATCACCAGCTCGCCGACCTGTCCGGACACCACCTCGCGTTCGCCGCTGGCCAGCAGTTTCTGTTCGATGCGGTTGATCGCATCGTCCACCGCTTCCGCCGACACCGGCCGTTTGCGCAAGGCAAGCCGCAGGCTGGCGCGCAGTTTCCCCTGGTCGAATTCAGTGCGGCTGCCGTTCTTCTTGACGATGACCGGCATCGCCAGCTCGATGCGTTCATAGGTCGTGAAACGCTTGTCGCAGTGCGCGCAGCGGCGGCGGCGGCGGATGCTGTCACCCTCTTCCGATACGCGCGTATCGAGAACCTGGGTGTCTTCGTGCTGGCAGAAAGGGCATTTCATGGCTTGCGATGAACCTTGCTCCACATCGTGGCGAATAGTGAATGTCGTTCGCTCTTCCCGACATCCCAAAATGGCCTTGCCCGAACAACGTCGGACAAGGCCATTCCTTGAACCCGGGCGGACCGGCCGCGCAGGCAGCTTACTCCAACAACGCGTCAACCATAAACCGGGAACGCATCGGTCAGTTTCTTGACCTCTGCCTTCACGCGTTCAATCGTCGCTTCGTCGTTCGGATTGTCCAGCACGTCGGCAATCAGGTTGCCGACCTTGGTGGATTCCGCTTCCTTGAAGCCGCGTGTCGTCATGGCCGGGCTGCCCAGACGGATGCCGGAGGCGATAAACGGCTTTTCCGGATCGTTCGGAATGCCGTTCTTGTTGCAGGTGATATGCGCGCGGCCGAGCAGCGCTTCCGCATCCTTGCCGGTGATCTTCTTGGCGCGCAGGTCAACCAGCATCACATGCGATTCGGTGCGGTGCGAGACGATGCGCAGGCCGCGTGCAATCAATGCCTTGGCCAGCGCATCGGCGTTCTTCACGACCTGCTGCTGATAGGACTTGAATTCCGGCGCCAGCGCTTCCTTGAAAGCGACGGCCTTGCCCGCGATCACATGCATCAGCGGACCGCCCTGCAGGCCAGGGAAGATCGCGGAATTGATGATCTTTTCATGCTCTGCCTTCATCAGGATGAAGCCGCCGCGCGGGCCGCGCAGCGACTTGTGCGTGGTCGAGGTGACGAAGTCGGCGTACGGCACCGGGTTCGGATATTCTCCGGCGGCGATCAGGCCGGCATAGTGCGCCATGTCGACCATGAAGTACGCGCCGATTTCCTTCGCGATTTTCGCGAAGCGCTCGAAGTCGATACGCAGCGCATAGGCGGAAGCACCGGCGATGATCAGCTTCGGCTTATGCTCGCGCGCCAGACGCTCCATCTGCTCGTAATCAATTTCTTCCTTGTCGTTCAAGCCGTAGGACACGACATTGAACCACTTGCCGGACATGTTCAGCGCCATGCCGTGCGTCAGGTGGCCGCCTTCCGCCAGCGACATGCCCATGATGGTGTCGCCCGGCTTCAGCACGGCGAGGAACACGCCCTGGTTGGCCTGCGAACCGGAGTTCGGCTGCACATTTGCGGCTTCCGCGCCGTACAGCTGCTTGACGCGGTCGATCGCCAGCTGCTCGACGATGTCCACGTATTCGCAACCGCCGTAGTAGCGCTTGCCGGGATAACCTTCCGCATACTTGTTGGTCAACTGCGAGCCCTGCGCTTCCATCACGGCAGGCGATGTATAGTTCTCAGACGCGATCAGTTCGATGTGCTGCTGTTGACGATGGTTTTCCTTCTGGATCGCATCCCATAAATCTGCATCGACTTTGGCAAGGGTTTGGTCTTTCGAAAACATGCAATGGCTCCAAGGGTTCGTGGTGACCGGCCGTGACAAACGCGGCTGATTGGATCGAAGAAGGCAAATGGACGGGCAGCCTCAATCTCTTCCATTCGGCTGCGCGGGCGCGGCAAATGATTTTTCACGCAGCGGAACATTGCAATCGGCTTTTCGTTGCGATCGTCCCGCAACGTCAAGGAAAATCCGCCGATTTCGCCGCCTTCGTGAGACGAAAATGATCGCTTGATTTTACGGCAACAAGGTGCTTTCAGCAAGCGACCCAGGCGTGGGCAGCAGGCTTGCGGCCGGCCTTCCCGCTTGCGCGCATAATGTCGCCATATACGCATTTGAAGGAGAATCACTGTGATCAATCCCGACATCTGCAGCGATGCGGAAATCGCCAGCTTCGTGCGTGCCTTTTACGCCAAGGTACGCAAGGATGATCTGATCGGGCCGATTTTCAACGCCCACATCGACGATTGGGAACATCATCTTTCGCTGCTCACTGATTTCTGGTCTTCGATCCTGCGCGGTAGCGGCCGCTATTCCGGCACGCCGATGCAGAAGCACGTCGCACTGGACGAATTGAAACCCGAATTCTTCGAACGCTGGCTGAGCCTGTTCCGCGAAACGCTGGCCGATCAGCCGAACGCCGCCATGCGCGAGCGCGCGGCCGGTGCCGCGCAACGCATCGCACAGAGCCTGTGGTACGCCTGGCAAATGGGAAAACGCCCGGACGAAATGCCGACCGATCTGCCGCTTTGACGAAAAGCAGTGGCATCATGTCGGCCTGAACATTCGACTCGCCGGAGGACATCATCAAATTAGCCACGTGGAACGTCAATTCATTGAAAGTGCGGCTGCCGCATGTATTGCGGTGGCTGGGCGACAATCCGGTCGATGTGCTGTGCCTGCAGGAAACCAAGACTGTCGATGACAAATTCCCGGTCGCCGACATCGAAGCCGCTGGCTATCAGGTGGTTTTCTCGGGACAGAAGACGTATAACGGCGTCGCCATCCTCGCGCGCCATGCGATCACCGATGTGGTGAAGAACAACCCGCTGTTCCCCGACGATCACCAGCGCATTATCGCCGCCACGATCAACGGCGTACGCGTGGTCTGCGTCTATATCCCGAACGGCCAGGCGGTTGGTTCCGACAAATTCAGCTACAAGATGAACTGGCTGAAAGCGCTGCACGACTGGCTGAAAACCGAATGCGCGGCGCATCCGCAGCTCGCCCTGCTCGGCGACTACAACATCGCGCCGGAAGACCGCGACGTATGCGATCCGGCCGCGTGGGAAGGCCAGACCCACGTTTCCGAACCGGAACGCGATGCCTTCCGCGATCTGCTGTCGCTGGACATGAGGGATGCCTTCCGCATGTTCGAGCAGCCGGAAAAACTGTACAGCTGGTGGGATTACCGCATGATGGCTTTCCGCCGCAACATGGGACTGCGCATCGACCATATCCTGCTGACCGCACCGCTGGCGCAACGTTGCACTGCCTGCGTGATCGACAAGGCGCCTCGCAAATGGGAGCAACCTTCCGATCACGCGCCTGTCATTGCGACGCTGAACGACTGACGCCAGTCACGAGCGATAGATCAGCGCACCAAGCGGTGCGCCTGCTGCGCCGCCGTCGACGGCAATATCTGCCGCGGTCACATTGGACGATTCGTCGGAAGCAAGAAACAGCACGGTATTGGCGATTTCTTCCGGCTCGCCCAGGCGGCCCAGTGGAATGCCCATCGTCAGATGCTTGTCCAGAATCGCACGCTGCTCCGGGCTTGGCGCCCTTTCCGACCAGATCGGCGTGCGCGTTGCACCAGGCGACACCTGGTTGACACGGATGCCGCGCGGCGCGAGTTCTGCCGCCAGCACGGCAGTCATCGAGCGCACGGCGCCCTTCGTGGCCGCATAGGCAGACGAGCCCGGACTGCCGGTGAACGCCAGTACCGATCCGTTCAGGATGACCGATGCCTTGTCGCTCAAGTGCGGCAGTGCCGATTGCACGGTGAAAAAGACACTGGTCAGATTGGTCTTGAGGATGTTCTCGAATGCCTCGAGTGTGGTGCTGCCCAGCGGCGTGCTGCCGCCAATGCCCGCGTTGGCGAAAACAATATCGATGCGGCCGAATGCCTGCACTGCTTCGCTAATTGCACGGTCGATTTCCTGCACATCCGTCAGATCGGCCTGAATCGCCAGCAAATCGGGACCGAGTTCGGCGGCTGCCGCGTCCAGAGTGGTGCGGCTACGTCCCGTAATCGCCACTTTCGCGCCTTCGGCGATGAAACGACGCGCAGTAGCCAGACCGATACCGCTGTTGCCGCCGGTGATGACCGCAACCTTTCCCTTCAGATTTGTCATAATCCACCTCTGCTGTTGGAGAGAGGAACGGATTTGGCTTTTCTCTCGTGGAAAAT
>DATMTZ010000387.1:0-2703 GCA_035563975.1 Oxalicibacterium sp.
GGTCTCGCCGTAAGTCGGGAAGGACGCCATCATCAAGGGAATGCCGATATCCGAAAACAGGCCGAAGTGATGTGCCATTTCCGGCCGCACGAGCTTGGTCCGTGCAGCCAGATGCATCATGGTCCAGGAGCGTTTTTCCGAGACATCCCAGAAGCGCGGCATCATCATGCGGCCGCGCGCCAGCGTACGCCGCGTCATCAGGCTGGTGATGACGGCGTTGCAGTGATCCAGGCCGATCATCGAAATCGCGTCTTCCACCGTTTTCACGCGGCGGGTGAGATTGAACAGCGCGGAGTTGGCGATGGCGATCATGTTGCCGGCGATCGCCGCATCGCGCTTGAGCAGCGTGCCGATCTTGCCGATGTGCGGATCGGTTTTCGCGATTTCGCGCTGCAGCGCCAGCAGCAGCGCGGGGCGCGGCGGAATGTTGACCGGCCGCGCAAGTTCGCTGGACGGCGCCTGCTTCCTGCTGGACGGGTGATCGGGCATCTCGCTTTCCCTGCGGTCTTGCGGCGCCACGGATGACTGATACATCGTCAACAGCCGCATCTTGTCGTTCTTATTGTTCGCTTGTCGTACTCGCAGCGCGGTCAGCCTGGCTTCCGGCCGATCAAGCGTTGTCGCCGCCGTTCACGTTGCGGACAAGCATAATGAAGCCCTCCGCTTCTGCTTGTCTTTTTTGTGGCGGATATAACAAATTGCAGGGATAGTCGTTGGCCTAGACGAGGCCGTCGAACAGCATGATGTTGACCGCTTCGCCGGCCGTCACGTTGCCGCGCTCATGCTCCAGCACGACCATGCAATTGGCTTCCGACATCGAGCGCAGCACGCCCGAGCCCTGTGAGCCGGTGATGCGCACTTCCTGTACGCCTTCGTCGTTGATGCTGACAATGCCGCGCTGGAATTCGGTGCGACCCGGGCGCTTGCGGATGGCGGCGGTCGAAACCGCGCGCATCAGCGGCGGCGTCGATTCGGCGGACGCGCCCATCATGTGCAACAAGGCCTGGCGCGCGAAGAAATAGAAGGTCACCATCACCGCCACCGGGTTGCCCGGCAGGCCGAACAGGTAGGCGCTGCTGCCGTTCGACGAAATCCTGCCGAAGGCCATCGGGCGGCCCGGACGCATGCCGATCTTCCAGAACGTGACGTCGCCCAGCTCGGCCATCATCTGCTTGGTGTAGTCGGCGGCGCCGACCGACACGCCGCCGGAGGTGATGATCGCATCGGCATTCTCGCAGGCGCTGCGGAAGGCGGCTTCCAGCGAGGCCGGATCGTCCTTTACCACGCCCATGTCGACGATGTCGCAGCCGAGACGTTTCAGCATCCCGTACAAGGTGTAGCGGTTGCTGTCGTACACGCAGCCTTCGTCCAGCGACTCGCCGATCGAGCGCAGTTCGTCGCCGGTAGAGAAGAAAGCCACGCGCAGACGGCGCTGCACCGGCACTTCGGCAATGCCGAGCGACGCCAGCAGGCCGAGATCGGCCGGGCGCAGAATGCGACCGCGGTGCAGCGCCGGCGTGCCGATAGCCAGATCCTCGCCCTTCAGGCGGCGATTATCGCCGGTCTTCACAGCGCCGGCCGGCACCGTGACATTGGTCTCGCTTTCATTGCGCGTGAATTCCTGCGGGATCACGGTGTCGCAGCCGTCCGGCATCACCGCGCCTGTCATGATGCGCACGCATTCGCCGGCCGCGACCTTGCCGTCATAAGCGCGGCCAGCATAGGCGGTGGCCACAACCTTGAAGCTCCGGTCTTCCTTGCCGAGATCGCTGCCGCGCAGCGCATAACCGTCCATCGCGGAATTGTCATGCGAAGGCACATTGATCGGCGACACGATGTCGACCGCAAGCACCCGGTCCAGCGCGCTGCGGATCGCTACTTTTTCGATTGCCTGGATCGGCTGCACGAATTGCCGGATGATGTTTTGTGCGTCGGCCACCGGTAGTGCGTCCGGATCGTAGTCGGACAGGCAACTGATGACGCTGGAAAGCGTGGCGGTGGAAGAGGGAGTGGACATCGTCAGGTAGGCGTAACAGGTTGGTTGTACAGAGGAACTATTGCGGCAGTTCGTATTTGCGCAGTTCGTCCAGCGTATTGATGTTGCGGAAGGCATCCTCGTCGTCAAAGTGCACTTCTACCGCCTTCAACGATGCATACCACTTCTCGAACTTGCGGCCCCCTTCCTGCAGGTAATGCGTCAGGTGGGGCAGCAGCGATGCCTTGGCCAGACAGAATACCGGGTGCGGCTGCCGGGTCTCGCCTTCGCCAGTGACGGCGACTGCAACATCGGCCTTATCCGCTTCCAGCGCATCGCCCAGGCGCTGCACCAGATCGGTCGGCAGGAAAGGTGAATCGCAGGGCGCGCTCACCAGATAATCGGTTTCGCAGTGGACCATGCCGGTATGCAGCCCGGCCAGCGGGCCGGCGAAGTCGGGCATTTCATCGGGCCAGACCGGCACGCCAAAGCCTTCGTACGGACCGAGGTTCTGGTTGGCATTGATCATCACCTGGCCGACTTGCGGCGACAGGCGCATCAGCACATGCATCGCCATCGGCGCGCCACGGAAGTTCTGCAGTCCCTTGTCGACATGGCCCATCCTGCTGCCGCGTCCGCCGGCCAGGATCAGCCCGGTAATCTGTTCAGTGTCCATTCTTCTCTCGTCCTTTGCTGCATGGTGTTTAATACCAACCCCAACCCATAAC
>DATMTZ010000388.1:0-5500 GCA_035563975.1 Oxalicibacterium sp.
GCGGTCTGGATCGTCATGTGCAGCGAACCGGTGATGCGCGCGCCTTTCAGCGGCTGCGATTTGGCGAATTCTTCGCGGATCGCCATCAGGCCCGGCATTTCGGTTTCGGCGATCTTGATTTCTTTATTGCCCCAGTCGGCCAGCGACAGGTCGGCAACGATGTAGTCCTTGGAATTGGAATTCAGTACTGCGGCGTTCATCACGCCCTCCTTTCGTTAGAAAAAAAGAAACGTGAGCGCAGTTGCGGGTGAAGACTGCATCAAGCCTGGCAGATGGGGAATCTGTCGCAACGCTCCTTGATGCGGGCTGCCATTTTATCGAAAAAGCGCCGCAGCGTCATCCGTGACGCGCATTCGTGCCGGTGAAGATTCAGCGCTGCAGATGCAGCGGCAGTTCCTGCGATGCAGGCAGTGCGGCGGAACGCGTCTTCTTCACCATTTCGGATTGCGACACGACATGGCCGTTAATCCATTGCAGCATATCGGTCCAGATGCGCTGGACTTCCGCTTCGGTCGGCATCTTTTGCGCATTCGGCAACTCGATCGTGATCACCGGCACGTTCTTGTGCAGGCCGCTGTAGTTGCCGAGTGAACCCGGGTAGACGCCCACCTGGTTCAGTACCAGTCGGCCGAACTTGTGCGGCGGCGATACCGAGCCGTCGAAATCGAGCAGGCCATAGGGTGCATGCACGGAGATAATCACATCCGGGCGGAAGCGCACCATCTCGTCGTTGACCCAGCGGCTTTCGGGCTCGGACAGCGGCGCATGGCCGGGGAAACGGCGCGGATCCTTGCGCGTACGAACCTTCCAGTACTTCGGCGCATCCTTCTGCCAGTTCGGCGTCGGGAAATTGCGATTCAGGTCGACGCCGTTGGCGTTGACGCGCTTGGGCCTCGGTGCGAGCAGGCCGTCCGGATTGACGATCGGCATCACGCTCCATTCGAACTGCTGCGCTTCCGGCGTGTTCATCTTTTGCATCCAGCGGAACACGATCGACGACGACGTCAGCTCGTCGCCATGTATGCCGCCCATCAACAATACGCGCAGCGGCGGCTTGACCGGCGACGCTTTTGCCACAGGGATCTGCCGCGCCAGCAGTGGAAAACCGTGCAGCGAACTGGCGCCGGTCGGCATCAGCTTGCTGTCCTGGCAAGCGCTTTTCGATATGCCCGGCAGGCGCGGCGCCAGCTTGGCGCACCACTGCGCCGCCTGCATGACAGTCGCGTTGCCGGCCTGCGAGGGCAAGCCGGCGAACAATGCACAGAGAGGAAGGAGAGTACGCGAGGCGATTTTTAAAAACGACATGCAAGCCTCACACAGCGGAGGTAATCAAATGCGACACAGATTACCTCATCGCCGACAACAATTACAGCCCGGCCGCCACGCGCAATGCCGCGGCCTTGTGGTCTACACTCACATCCGCCGAGCGGATAGGAGTTTCGCCCCAAACCCCGCTGTTCGCAATCGCGAACAGCGCCTTGCAGTCCGGCCGCTGCGCGCAGCTGGAAACATTGTGGTCTGCGCTCACATCCGCTGCGCGGATATGAGCTCCGCCCCAAAGCCAGCTTCGCGCCTCTGCAGAATCGGCCTTACAGGCCGGCCGCTGCGCGCAGCGCCTGGGCTTTGTCCGTGCGTTCCCACGAGAATTCCGGCTCTTCGCGGCCGAAATGGCCGTACGCCGCCGTCTTGCCGTAGATCGGACGCAACAGATCCAGCATCTGCACGATGCCTTTCGGACGCAGGTCGAAATGTTCCTGCACCAGTTGCGCAATCTTCTCGTCGCTGATCTTGCCGGTGCCGAAAGTGGTCACCATGATCGAGGTCGGCTTCGCCACGCCGATCGCGTACGAAATCTGGATTTGCGCGCGTTCAGCCAGGCCGGCGGCAACGATGTTCTTCGCCACGTAACGGCCGGCATAGGCCGCGGAACGGTCGACCTTGGATGGATCCTTGCCGGAGAACGCGCCGCCGCCATGCGGCGCTGCGCCGCCATACGTATCGACGATGATCTTGCGGCCGGTCAGACCGCAGTCGCCTTGCGGGCCGCCAATGACGAAACGGCCGGTCGGGTTGACCAGGAAGCGCGTGTTCTTCAGCCATTCGGCCGGCACCACCGGCTTGATGATGCTTTCGATGACTGCTTCTTCGATCTGCTTGTGCTGCATCTCGGGCGCATGCTGCGTCGACAGCACGACGGTGTCGATCGACACCGGTTTGCCGTCGACATAGCGCAGGGTGACCTGCGATTTGGCGTCCGGGCGCAGCCAAGGCAGGCGGCCGTCCTTGCGCAATTCGGACTGACGCTCGACGATGCGGTGCGCGTAGTGGATCGCGGCCGGCATCAGTTCGGCGGTTTCATTGCAGGCATAGCCGAACATCAAGCCCTGGTCGCCGGCGCCCTGGTCCAGATCGATGCCCTTGCCCTCATCGACGCCTTGCGCGATGTCCGGCGATTGCTTGTCGTAGGCGACCAGCACCGCGCAGCTCTTGTGATCGATGCCGAAATCGGCATTGTCGTAGCCGATGCGCTTGATGGTGTCGCGCGCGACGTGGATATAGTCGACGTTTGCAGTCGTCGTGATCTCGCCGGCCAGCACGACCAGGCCGGTGTTGCACAGCGTTTCGGCGGCGACGCGTGCTTTCGGATCCTGTTCGAGGATCGCGTCGAGGATGGCGTCGGAAATTTGATCGGCCACCTTGTCTGGATGGCCTTCAGAGACGGATTCGGAGGTAAACAGATAATCGTTTGCCATTGCAGGCTCCCTTTCATTGCAGTTGGTGTATGTCGCGGCCAACTAGGCGAGCCTGCGACGCTTTAGCGAAATTTGTAGACCGCCTCGCAAGTTGTCATTAACTCGGCGGTTGTAAAACTTGTGCTATTTTACGCGCGTCTTGAAAAAATCGGCAACGCCTCTTCTCCGGCTCAATATTCAAGCCGCGCATTCCATCGCAAACCTGTCTTGCGCATGACTTTTGCCGGATTGATTTGCGGGCCCGTATCCCATGCTCGTTTTCTTCTTTCGCCTGCTGTCGCTGCTTCCGCTGCCCGTGCTGCATGCGCTTGGCGTCGCGCTCGGCTGGCTGGTGTATGCCGTCACGCCCGGCTACCGGCGCCGCATGAAGGAGAACATGGCCCGCGCCGGCTTCTCGCAGCATCTGCACGCCGCTATCGGCGAAGCCGGCAAGAGCTTTCTCGAATTGCCCTTCCTGTGGTGTGCATCGCCGCAACGCCTGCTGAAGAAGGCGGCGCTGGAAAACTGGCCGACTGCGCAAGCCATCATGGACCAGCAGCGCGGCACGATCTTCCTGACGCCGCACCTGGGCTGCTTCGAAATGCTGGCGCAGGAGGCCGGCACGCGCATGCAGCTCGCCGTGCTGTACCGTCCGCCGAAGCAGCCAGCGCTGCGACCGCTGGTCGAACAGGCGCGCGCGCGCAACCGGCTGACGCTGGCGCCGGCTAATCTGGCCGGCGTGCGTCAATTGCTACGCGTGCTGAAACAGAAAGGTTCGATCGGCCTGCTGCCGGACCAGGTGCCGCAATTCGGCGAAGGCGTGTGGGCCGATTTCTTCGGCCGCCGCGCCTATACGATGACGCTGCCCGGCAAAATGCACGACATGACCGGCGCCCCTCTTGTGCTCGCCTACGCCGAACGCCTGCCGCGCGGCCAAGGCTATCGCTCGCGTTTCATCCCGCTGGAGCTGGCGCAAGGCTTGTCGCCGGAACAGCAGGCGCGCACGATCAACGCGGCGATGGAGGAAGTGATCGCTCAATGCCCGGCGCAGTATTTCTGGAGCTACAACCGCTACAAGAAACCGAAGGGCGCGGAAGCGCGCGGAGCGCAATCATGATGATGCGACTGCTCGTGCTGATGATGTGGCTGCTGCACTGGCTGCCGCTTCCCGTGATCGGACGGCTCGGCGTGCTGATCGGCGACCTGCTGTTCATCTACAAGAAGAAGCGGCGCACCATCACGCTGACCAACCTGCGACTGTGTTTTCCACAATGGAGCGACGAACTGCGGCATGCGGTGGCAAAGCAGCATTTCCGGAATTACGCGCGCAGCGTGCTGGAACGCGGCATCCTGTGGTGGGCGTCGGAAGCGCGGCTGCGCCGGCTGATCAGGATCGAACCCGGCGTGCCGCTGGCCGAGATCGCGGCGAAGCCGACCATCCTGCTGTGCCCGCATTTCGTCAGCCTCGACGTGGCCGGCGTCGCCGTCATGCTCGAATCTTCGCTGTGCTCGATTTACACCAAGCAGTTGAACGAGGTATTTGACGCGGTGCTGCGCAAAGGCCGCTCGCGCTTCCGCCCGGTCAAGCTGTTTTCGCGCGCCGAAGGCGTCAAGCCCATCATCCGCGCGATGCGCGAAGGCCTGCCTTTCTTCATGCTGCCGGACATGGATTTCGGCGCCAAGGATGCCGCTTTCGTTCCCTTCTTCGGCATCCCGGCGGCGACGCTGACGGCGCCGGCGCGCATCGCCGCCGCGACCGGCGCGCATGTCATTCCGGTCGTTGCAACGTATCTGCCCGACTATCGCGGCTGGACCGTGCGCTTCTATCCGGCGTGGGAAGACTATCCGGGCGACGACATCGTGGCGGCGACGCGACGCATGAACGCATTCATTGAAGCGCGCGCGCTGGAAGCACCGGCCGAATACTTCTGGACGCACAAGCGCTTCAAGACTCGCCCCGACGGCGAGCCCGGCTTTTACAACCGCCAGGAAATCGACGACGCCCCGCCGGCATTCTGAGCGCTGTCTTGCGCACCGCGCCGCTATAATCGCAGCATGAAACTCAAATTCACGAAAATGCACGGCGCAGGCAACGACTTCGTCGTGATCGACGCCATTCACCAGACTGTCGCGCTGACGCCCGAACAATGGCGCCGTTTGGCCGACCGCCGCTTCGGCGTCGGCGCCGACCAGATCCTGGTGGTGGAAAGACCGCAAGGCGACGGCGTCGATTTCCGCTACCGCATCTACAACGCCGACGGCGGCGAAGTCGAGCAATGCGGCAACGGCGCGCGCGCCTTCGTGCGATTCGTCACGGAAAAAAACATGACCGACAAGTCCGCGATCAAGGTCGAGACCCTGTCCGGCGTGATCGAGCCGCGGCTGGAGCCGGACGGCCGTATCACGGTCGACATGGGCGCGCCGATCCTGGCGCCGGAAGACGTGCCTTTCGACACCGCCGGCCTGCTCGGCAAGGTCGAGGAACAGGACACGCTGTGGCCGCTGGACGTGAAGGGTGAGACGAACTGGATCTCGGTGGTGTCGATGGGCAACCCGCACGCAGTGCAAGTGGTGCCGGATGTCGACAGCGCGCCGGTCGATACGCACGGCTTGCTGATCGAAAGACACAAGCGCTTTCCCAAGCGCGTCAACGCCGGCTTCATGCAGGTCGTCGCCCGGCATCAGATCCGGCTGCGCGTATTCGAACGCGGCGCCGGCGAAACGCTGGCTTGCGGCACGGGCGCCTGCGCGGCGGTGGTGGCCGGCAT
>DATMTZ010000389.1:0-1583 GCA_035563975.1 Oxalicibacterium sp.
GACAAGGAGCCCGTCGCGAACGATGAAACGCAAGCCGATGTCTGACGCGCTGCGCATGAGCAAAGAAGCAACACCCGCGCTTTTCACAGATAAAAAAAGCCCCGAAGAAAGGGGAGTATCTTCGGGGCAATAACGCCAGATCGTGTTGAACGATGTGGCCCCGCTCAGGGAGGAGAAGCGGGAGATGCGAGGCATCTGCACGCTATGAGCAGCACGCGACAAAAAGGTTCATTAATTTTCGCCGCCTTTCACAATCGTTTTTTGCTGGAACCGCCATGACCAGACCATCATCCCATCCCCAATTTCCCGCGATCCGGATGCGCCGCATGCGCAAGGATGCCTTTTCGCGCGCGATGATGCGCGAGACGGTGCTGACGCCGGCGGACCTGATCTATCCGGTCTTCATTACCGAGGGCAATAACCAGCGCGAGAAGATCGCATCCATGCCGGGCGTCGAGCGGCTGTCGATCGACCTGCTGCTTGGGGTGGCGGAGGAGTGCGTGGCCCTGCACATCCCGGTGCTGGCGCTGTTCCCGGTGATCGCGGCATCGCTGAAGACGCCGGACGGCATCGAAGCCACCAATCCGGACGGCCTGGTGCCGCGCGCGGTGCGCGAGCTGAAGAAACGGTTTCCCGAACTCGGCATCCTGACCGACGTCGCGCTCGATCCGTATACCAGCCATGGCCAGGACGGCGTACTGAGCGCGCACGGCTACGTGCTGAACGACGAGACCTGCGCAATCCTGACCAAGCAGGCGCTGACGCAGGCCGAAGCTGGCGTCGACATTGTCGCGCCGTCCGACATGATGGACGGCCGCATCGGCGCGATCCGCAATGCGCTGGAAGCGCATCACCACATCTACACGCGCATCATGGCTTACTCGGCCAAATACGCATCGGCTTTCTACGGTCCCTTCCGCGACGCGGTCGGTTCGTCGGCCACGCTGGGCAAGAGCGACAAGACGACTTATCAGATGGACCCGGCCAACAGCAATGAAGCGCTGCGCGAAGTCGCACTCGACATCGCCGAAGGCGCCGACATGGTGATGGTCAAGCCCGGCATGCCGTATCTCGACATCGTGCGTCGCGTGAAGGATGAATTCAAGGTGCCGACCTTTGCCTATCAGGTCAGCGGCGAATACGCGATGATCAAGGCAGCCGCGCAGAACGGCTGGCTCGATCACGACAAGACCATGATGGAATCGATGATGGCCTTCAAGCGCGCCGGCGCCGATGGCGTGCTGACCTATTTCGCGCTCGATATCGCGCGGCGGCTGAAGCTGGGATAAGCGGCCCGCACATCTTCTTTCGACGACGGCGACGCAAGTCGCCGTTCTTTCTTTTTCCGACATGAAATCCGTTTCCACCCCGCCTGCTCCCGCAAGTCGTCTGCGCAAGCTAGCAACGCCTTTCCTGTTCGTGTTGCTCGGCGTGATCTATGCATCGTGGGCCGCGCGCATCCCCGCCATACGCGACGCATTGGCATTGACGCCGGCGCAACTCGGTTTTGTATTGCTGGCCGGCGGCCTCGGCGCGGCCGCGTCCTTCCCGCTGGCTGCAGGCGCGATCGCGCATTTCGGCGC
>DATMTZ010000390.1:0-6584 GCA_035563975.1 Oxalicibacterium sp.
TTGCCTGCACACCCTGCACCAGGAAGAAGCGATTGACGCCCTGGATCAGGAAGGACACCGCGAAATACAGAAAGAAGCGATCGCGCGTGGTCTTCCAGAAGCGCAGGAAGAACAGGGCAGCGATCAACGAAGCCATGCCGATGGCGCCGGTCAAAAGATAGTTAATACCCATGGATTTGTCCTTATTCTTCCCAGATCAGGCCGTACAACAGCGGAATCAGTGCAGCCAGCGCCGTAACTAGGCGCCAGGTCGACAAGTCGATCGCTGGGCCTGACAGCTTGTCGGCGAGCAGCAGGAGGTTATTGATCGTCAGTCCTGCAAAGCAGAGACCGCTCCAGAACAGCAGGCGATAGCGCGAGCGAAGATAGCTGCGCAACAGAAGAATGGTGCAGCCGAGCGAGGTCAGCATGCAAAGCGCATAGATCAGTTTTCCCATTAGTCCCTCCGCCATTTAAAGGCGTCTGCGAATTGTTGTACTTTCTTGCTGTTGGCCGAATGGACCAGATTGGTGATGCCGATCAGATCGGTCTGATACGCCTGCGCCAGTTTGTCGGCGATTTCGCGCAGCGATGGGTGGATTGGTTCATAGCGATAGTTGCCCGGTGAATCCTCGATCGGCGCCAGGAAGCCGCTGCTGTGCAGCGCCTCGATCAGGTCGGCGGCCTGGCGCGTTCCGATATACAGGCGTTGTGCCAGGATATCGGCATTCCACGCAGGAACCGTTGCATCACGCAGCAGCAACAGGCCTTCCAGATGCGGAATCGAGGGTACGCTGGTTACGATGAATCTTCTGACATCATCCGGAATGGATGTTCCCTTCATTCGCTGTCCTTTACTTTTACTGCTTGTTTACTGCATACATATTGCTATCCCAGGCGGCGATACAGGCCGAGCGATGGCGCGATCGGCTTGTAGCGTCCCGTCACCATGGCGAGTTCCGCTTCATTTTCCGGATCCAGGCTCAAAATGCCGAATGCCGACAGGCTGTCGTCAAACACACGCAGCGCACGGCGGCGCAGCGCGTGGCCGAAGTCCTTCATCGCACGGCGGCACAGGACGAGCTGGAATTCGTTGAACGAGGCGTCGCTGGCCACGCCGGACTGGGCCCACACGATGTTTTGCCGCAGGGAAGATGAAATGATAAACGCGTCCCCCTGCGGTTCACAATACGCGGCCAGCTTTGCCTTGCCGCCGGCCCGGCGATAGTTTTCCTCGTAGGCCGGCATGTCCACGGCAGAAAACGCAGAAGATATCGCGGCCGATACCACGTTCTGACTTGCGTGCGTGACGAAGATGCGGCTTCTGCCGTACACGCCTTCTTCCTCCAGCAGGATCGCCGTCGAAAACACCTCCTCGGCGCTGCTGCACTCCGGCAGCCATACGTTCGGCGCCGGCCACGAGCGCAGTTCGCGCGCAACGCTCCGCAGCGCAAGCTGGTAGCCGACGTGTTCGAACATTGCGGTTGGTCGTGCGTACAGCGTCTGTACCAGCGCATCGCCGACGGACTGTCGGTGCAGAGCCAGGTCCTGCAGCGCCGACAGCGTCGACAGCCCGCGTTCGGTCATGAAGGAGCGCAGCCTGGCTTTCAGCGCAGTGGGGTCGTAACCGCGGAAGTCGTCACCGCGCGCACGATACAGACCCTCGAACAGCAGCGCCAGTTCGATGTCTTCGATCGCGGTACCCGACGAAGCAGTGTCGGCCATTAGTGGAACAGCCATACCCGCATCAGCGACAACAGCTGCGCCACGTCGACCGGCTTGGTGATGTAGTCCGAGGCGCCTGCCGCGAAGCATTTGTCGCGGTCGCCCTTCATCGCCTTGGCGGTCAGCGTGATGATGGGCAGCGACTTGAACTTGTGGATCTTGCGGATCGCACGCATCGTGTCGTAGCCGTCCATCTCCGGCATCATGATGTCCATCAGCACGATTTCCACATCGGGATCATTCTCCAGAATCGCAATGCCGTCCTTGCCATTCTCGGCGAATACTACCGCCATGTTCTGCCGTTCCAGCACGGTGGTCAGCGCGAAGATGTTGCGCAGATCGTCGTCGACGATCAACACTTTGCGGCCACTCAAATCGTTCTGCGCGGCATAGACTTCTTCCAGCATGCGGCGCTGCGCGTCCGGCAGGCTGGCCTGCGAGCGGTGCAGGAACAGCGCCGTCTCGTTCAGCAGGCGTTCAGGCGAATTGGCATCCTTGATGACGATGGTCTTCGCCACGCGCTTCAGTTTGGCGACTTCCTTGCGGTCGAGCTCCTTCGCGGTGTAGATGACGATCGGCAGATTGAGCAGTCGCTTGTCCTTGCTGATGACATCCAGCAGCGCAAAGCCGTCCATGTCGGGCAGTGTGAGGTCCAGCACCATGCAGTCGAATTGCGTCGTCTTCAGCGCTTCCAGCGCCGCGTTTGCCGTATCGACCGCCGTGATGTGCAGGTCGGTATTGCCGATCAGTTCGACGATGTGCTGGCGCTGCACTTCATTGTCCTCGACCACCAGCAGGTTGCGTTTGCCGCGGAAGTGGAATTTCTGTACGCGCGCAAATTCTTCTTCCAGCCGCTCATGCTCGACCGGTTTGGTGAGCCACGAGATGGCACCCTGGCGCAGGCCGCGCTCGCGTTCGTCCGAATTCGACAGCACGTGCACCGGGATGTGGCGCGTAGCCGGATCGCGCTTCAGGCGATCCAGCACGGTGAAGCCATCACTGTCCGGCAGATCGATGTCGAGGAAGATCGCCGAGGGCATATAGTCGCGCGCCAATGTCAGCGCCGAATCGCCGCTGAAGGTCACGATGCCCTTGAAATCCTTTTCGCGTGCATAACCGAGCAGAATCTTGGCGAAGCGCGAATCGTCCTCGACGATCAGCACAGCCGGATCGCCGGGGGCGACGATGTTGCGGTCGTCGAACACGGCTTCCGGCGGCATGAAGATTTGCGACTCGGCCAAATCGTTGCTTGGTGCCGGCGGATAAGCCACAGCCGGATGCGGGCCAGCCAGTTCTTCCCTGCCCAGGGTCAGCGACAGCGGCGCATTGTTCTTGGCTTGCGAGACGTAGTTGCCGAAACCGGAACGTTCGTAAGGCAGGTATAGCGTGAAGGTGCTGCCGCTGCCCACCGTGCTGGTGACGCGAATTTCGCCGCCGAGCAGGCGCGCCAGTTCGCGGCTGATCGACAGGCCGAGGCCGGTGCCGCCATAGCGGCGCGCGGTACTGCCGTCGGCCTGCTGGAAGGCTTCGAAGATCAGTTGCAGCTTGTCGCTCGGGATGCCGACGCCCGAGTCGGTGACGGCGAACGAGAGCACCGCATCGGCGTTGCCGAGATGCGGGTGATCCGGCGTCCAGCCCGATTCGGCGAGAGCGATGTCGAGACGCACGCCGCCGTTCTCCGTGAACTTGAACGCGTTGGACAGCAGGTTCTTCAGGATCTGCTGCAGGCGCGTGGTATCGGTCATGATCGAAGCCGGCAGACGCTCGTCGAGCACGATGCGGAAATCGAGGTGCTTGGCTTCGGCCATGTGGCGGAATGTACGCTCGACATAGCTGGCGAGAATCGGCATGCGCGACTCGCTGACTTCCAGCGTGACGGTGCCGGATTCGATCTTCGACAGGTCCAGGATGTCGTTGATCAGAATCAGCAGGTCACTACCGGAACCATAAATGGTCTTCGCATACTCGACCTGGCTTTCGGTCAGGTTGCCGCGCGGATTGTCACCCAGCTGCTGCGCCAGGATCAGCAGGCTGTTCAGCGGCGTGCGCAGCTCGTGCGACATGTTGGCGAGGAACTCGGACTTGTACTTGGACGACAGCGCCAGCTGCGTCGCTTTTTCCTCCAGCGCCAGCTTCGCCTGTTCCACCTCGTGGTTCTTGTGTTCCACTTCGCTGTTCTGCTCGGACAGCAGGCGCGCCTTTTCTGCCAGCTCCTGGTTGGTTTGCTGCAGTTCCTGTGCCAGCGATTGCGACTGGGTCAGCAAGCTCTCGGTCCGGCTGTTCGCCTCGATCGTGTTCAGCACCACGCCAATCGATTCCATCAACTGATCGAGAAAGCCCATGTGGGTCTGCGTGAAGCGGTCCAGCGACGCGATTTCGATGACGGCCTTGATCTGCTGTTCGAACAGGATCGGCAGCACGACGATGTTGGTCGGCGGCGCCGAACCCAATCCCGAAGAAACCGAGATGTAGTCGCGCGGAATATTGGTCAGCCAGACGCGTGTCTTTTCCAGCGCGCACTGGCCGACCAGGCCTTCGCCCGGCGCGAACGAGGTCGGCAACTTCTTGCCGGAGCGATAGCCGTAGCTGGCGATCATGCGCAGGCGCGGATCGTGTACGCCGGAATCCATCATGTAGAACACGCCATGGTGGGCGGAAACCAGTGGCGCCAGTTCGGACAGGATCATCGTTGTCACCGCCTCGAGGTCGCGCTGACCCTGCAGCAGACGCGTGAAGCGCGCGAGGTTGGTCTTCAGCCAGTCCTGTTCCGCATTCTTCTGGGTGGTTTCCTTCAGATTGCGGATCATCTCGTTGATGTTGTCCTTCAGGTCGGACACCTCGCCGCGCGCTTCGACTTGAATCGAACGCGACAAGTCGCCGCGTGTCACTGCGGTCGCGACCTCGGCAATCGCGCGCACCTGCGTCGTCAGGTTGGCCGCCAGCTGGTTGACGTTTTCGGTCAGGTTTTTCCAGGTGCCGGATGCGCCCGGCACGCTGGCCTGGCCGCCCAGCTTGCCCTCGACGCCGACTTCACGCGCCACCGTCGTCACCTGGTCGGCGAACACCGCCAGCGTGTCGGTCATCTCGTTGATGGTATTGGCCAGCGAGGCGATCTCGCCCTGCGCGGCCACCGTCAGTTTCTTCTTCAGGTCGCCGTTCGCCACCGCGGTCACCACGCCGGCGATACCGCGCACCTGTGCGGTCAGGTTGGCCGCCATGAAGTTCACGTTTTCGGTCAAGTCTTTCCATGTGCCGCCGACGCCTTTCACCTGCGCCTGGCCGCCCAGTTTGCCTTCGGTGCCGACTTCGCGCGCCACGCGCGTCACTTCCGATGCAAAGGAAGAGAGCTGGTCCACCATCACGTTGATGGTGTCCTTCAGTTCGAGAATCTCGCCCTTGACGTCCACCGTGATTTTCTTCGACAGGTCGCCGTTCGCCACCGCGGTCGTGACGTCGGCGATGTTGCGCACCTGCGCCGTCAGGTTGGACGCCATGAAGTTCACGTTGTCGGTCAGGTCTTTCCACGTGCCCGATGCGCCCGGCACGTTTGCCTGGCCGCCCAGGCGACCTTCGGTACCCACTTCACGCGCCACACGCGTCACTTCGGATGCGAAGGAGCGCAGCTGATCCACCATGGTGTTCATGGTGTCTTTTAATTGCAGGATCTCGCCGCGCACGTCGACGGTAATTTTCTTGGACAAGTCGCCGTTCGCCACCGCGGTGGTCACGTCGGCGATGTTGCGCACCTGTGAGGTCAGGTTGCCTGCCATCGAGTTCACCGAGTCGGTCAGGTCTTTCCAGGTGCCAGCGACGCCCGGCACGTTGGCCTGGCCGCCCAGTTTGCCTTCGGTGCCGACCTCGCGCGCCACACGGGTTACTTCGGAAGCGAATGAGGACAACTGGTCCACCATCACGTTGATGGTGTCCTTCAGTTCGAGGATCTCGCCCTTCACGTCGGCGGTAATCTTTTTCGACAGGTCGCCATTCGCCACCGCAGTCGTCACTTCGGCGATGTTGCGCACCTGACCGGTCAGGTTGGACGCCATGAAGTTCACGTTGTCAGTCAAGTCTTTCCACGTGCCGCCGACGCCTTTCACCTGCGCCTGGCCGCCGAGCTTGCCTTCAGTGCCGACTTCGCGCGCCACGCGCGTCACTTCCGATGCAAAGGAGGAGAGCTGGTCCACCATCACGTTGATGGTGTCCTTCAGTTCGAGGATCTCGCCCTTGACGTCCACCGTGATTTTCTTCGACAGGTCGCCATTCGCCACGGCGGTGGTCACCTCGGCGATGTTACGCACCTGCGAGGTCAGATTGCCTGCCATCGAGTTCACCGAATCGGTCAAATCCTTCCATGTGCCGGCGACGCCCGGCACGTTCGCCTGGCCGCCCAGTTTGCCTTCGGTGCCGACCTCGCGCGCCACGCGGGTCACCTCGGATGCAAACGAAGAGAGCTGGTCCACCATCACGTTGATGGTGTCCTTCAGTTCGAGAATCTCGCCCTTGACGTCGGCGGTAATCTTCTTCGACAGGTCGCCATTCGCCACGGCGGTGGTCACTTCGGCGATGTTGCGCACCTGGCCAGTGAGATTGCCGGCCATCAGGTTGACGTTATCGGTAAGATCCTTCCACGTGCCGGCGACGCCCTCGACCTGCGCCTGTCCGCCGAGCTTGCCCTCGGTGCCGACTTCGCGTGCGACGCGCGTCACTTCCGAGGCGAACGAATTAAGCTGATCGACCATCACATTGATGGTGTTCTTGAGCTCGAGGATTTCGCCCTTCACGTCGACCGTGATCTTCTTTGTGAGGTCACCGTTGGCGACGGCCGTCGTCACGGCGGCGATGTTGCGGACCTGACCCGTGAGGTTGCTCGCCATCGAGAG
>DATMTZ010000391.1:0-5916 GCA_035563975.1 Oxalicibacterium sp.
GATCGTTCGCGCCAGCTACAGCGCGACGCTGGAAGTGCTGCAGCCATAAGCTGTTCTTTTCATGCGCCCGTTGCCGCAAGGCGGCGGGCGTTTTCTTTTTGCGACTTTTCCCGACGCCATGAGACGCACGCTGGTCCCGCCGCTCGCTTCGCCGCTCTCGTCGCCCATGCTGGGTAGCACGGCGCATGCGCTGCGGGGACGCACGATGGGCACGACATGGTCGGTCAAACTGGTGGCCGATGCATGTCAGCTGCCGCCACTGGAGCGGGCAATCCAGGACGAGCTCGACCTGGTTGTGGCCCAGATGAGCACTTGGGAGCCGTCATCGGATCTCAGCCGCTTCAATGCCGCGGCGGCCGGCAGCTGGCATGCGCTGCCGCCGGAATTTTTCCAGGTGCTGCACTACGCGGTACGGGTTGCCAACGCGTCCGGCGGCGCCTATGACCCGACCGCCGGCGCCCTCGTCAACGCGTGGGGCTTCGGACCGACGCGACGCTACGGCGACGCCGGCTTCACCGCGCCGGACGAAGCGCAATTGCAATCCGCCCGCGCGGCCTGCGGCTGGCAGAAGCTCGATATCGACGTCGATGCGCGACGCGTACGGCAATCTGGCGGCGTGTACGTCGACCTGTCGGCGATCGCAAAAGGTTTCGGCGTGGACCAGGTGGCGCGCCGCCTGCTGCAGCTCGGCATCGACAGCTTCCTGGTCGAGGTTGGCGGCGAGCTGCGCGGTGCAGGCGTCAAGCCGGACGGTCAGCCGTGGTGGGTGGCGCTGGAGCAGCCTTTGCCCGATGCGCTGTCGCCAGCCATGGAAGTTGCGTCTGCAGAGCGTGAAACCGCGGTGGCGCTATACGACTGGTCGATTGCCACTTCTGGCGATTATCGGCGCTATTTCACCTCCGATCGCACGCGCTATTCGCACACCATTGATCCGCGCTCCGGGCAGCCGATCAGCAACGGCCTGGCTGCAGTCACGGTGCTGCACCGCGAATGCATGGCGGCCGATGCATGGTCCACCGCGCTCGGCGTGCTCGGCGTCGAAGAAGGATGTGCGTTGGCCGACCGGCTCGGCTTGTGCGCGCTGTTCACGCGCCGTGAACACGGACGCCTGGTTGAAACCCTGAGTGCGCCGCTGGCGGCCTTGCTGGATTGAGTGAGCCGACGATGACAACTTCCCGCCTGGTTGCCGCGCTGCTGCTGGTTGTCGTCTATCTCGCCATGTGCGCGGCGATTTATCTGACGCAGCGGCGCAAGCGCAGGTCGGCCGCATCGGACGCCGCAGCGCTATGGCCGGGTTCCGGCGACACCACAGCGTGGCTGATCGGCTACGCCAGCCAGACCGGTTTTGCCGAACAGCTTGCATGGCAGGCGGCACGGGCACTGCATACCGGCGGTGTGATGGCTCGCGTGTTGTCACTTTCCGAGATCGACGGCGAAATGCTCGCGCGCAGCGAGCGCGCGTTGTTCATCACCAGCACCTACGGCGAGGGCGATCCACCGGATAACGCCTCGCTATTCGCCGACAGGCTGATGCAGTCCGCAACAACGCTGCCTTCATTGCATTACGGCCTGTTGATGCTAGGCGACGACAGTTATGCGCGCTTCTGCGGTTTCGGTCGCGCGCTGCATGCATGGCTGCAGACAAGCGGCGCACAAGCGCTGTTCGACCCCGTTGTCGTCAGCAACGAAGACCCGGCGGCATTGCAAGCCTGGCAGCACCATGTGCACCGCATCGCCGGCACCAGCGACGTGCCGGATTGGCAAGCGCCTGCCTACCGACCATGGCGACTGGCCGCGCGGCGGCATCTGAATCCGCATAGTGCCGGCGCGCCGACTTTCCACATCGAACTCGAAGCACCCGATGGCGAGACGGCGGAATGGCAAGCCGGCGATCTGGTGCAGATCCTCGCTCCGGGCGATCGCGAACGGCCGCGCGAATATTCGGTTGCATCGATTCCGGCCGACGGCCGGATTCACCTGCTGGTACGCCAGGAACGCCACGATGACGGTACGCTGGGCGTCGCATCGGGCTGGCTGACGCAGCACGCACCGCTCGGTGCGCCCGTCGATCTTCGCTTGCGGGCGCATGCCAACTTCCGCATCGGCGGCAATACGCAACGTCCGCTGATCCTGATCGGCAACGGTACCGGCCTGGCCGGCCTGCGCAGCCATTTGAAAGCGCGCACACTGGATACTGCCGGCGCTATTCCGCGCAACTGGCTGATCTTCGGCGAACGCAATGCCGCGCACGACTTTTATCATCGCGGCGAGATCGAGCAATGGCAGGCGCAAGGCGTACTGGCGCGTGTCGACACGGCGTTTTCCCGCGACCAGAATACGCGCCTCTATGTGCAGGACCGCTTGCGCGAACGCGCGGAATTGATACGCGAATGGATTGCGCAGGATGCGGCAGTCTACGTGTGCGGCAGCCTGGACGGGATGGCGGCAGGAGTGGAGAAGGCGCTGAAGGAAATGCTTGGCGAAGCCGAAGTGGCAAAGCTGATCGAACAAGGCCGCTATCGGCGCGACGTGTATTGAGAGCGCAGGTCCATGCGGCGTTCATCCCGCGCATGAACGATGCAAACTACGCCGTCACACCGACGCCCATTGCCGCAGCAGGTTGTGATAATGCCCGGTCAGGCCGACCACTTCCTCCGTATCGCCAAGCCGCGCGCGCAGCTTCTGGATGTTCTGGTCAAGCTCGAACAGCATCGTGCGCCGTCCGTCATCCGCCACCATGCTCTGCACCCAGAAGAACGAACACACTCGTGCGCCGCGCGTTACCGGCTCAACCTTGTGCAGGCTGCTGGACGGATAAAGAATCATGTCGCCGGCCGGCAGCTTCACTTCATGTTCGCCGTAGGTATCCGCCACGATCAGCTCGCCGCCCTCGTACTCCTCCGGCTCGCACAGGAACAGGGTGCAGGACAAATCGGTACGCAAGCTGAGATTGGAGCCCGGAACCGAACGCACCGATCCGTCGATGTGAAATCCGTAGTGCTCGCCGCCTTCATAGCGATTGAACAGCGGCGGCATATAACGCATCGGCAGTGCCGCCGCAAAGAATAGCGGATTGTTGACGAGGGCCTTCAGGATGGTGCCGCCCAGCTCCAGCCCCGTCGGCGAGGTCTCGGGCAGCTGGCGGTTCTTCTTGACCTGCGCGCCTTGCGCGCCGACGGTCGCGCGGCCGTCGACCCAGTCCGTCGCATCCAGCTTCTGACGCATTTCTGCGACCTGCGCAGATGTCAGCACTTCAGGAATATGCAGCATCATGATGGTGGCCTTGTAAAAAAAGAGCCTCTCCCGCCGAGGGAGAGGCTCAAAGTATAGCCTTACGTTGGAGTACCGCTTATGCGTTAGAACTTCACGTTCAGCGTCAGGCGTGCAGAGCGCTCCACACCTGGCGTGTAGCGGTAGCCGCTCTTGTTGATCGACGCGACGTAGTCCTCGTCGGTCAGGTTGTACAAGTTAAGCTGCAGGTCGACATTCTTGCTGATGGTGTAGCTCGCCATTGCGTCATACACCCAGTAAGACTCCACCGATGTCGGCACATTTGACGCGCCATCCGATTGCTTGTGGAGGGAGCCGATATAACGCGCCCCGCCACCGATCGTGAATCCGCCTGGCAGCTTGTACGTCGTCCATGCCGTAAATGCGTGTTTCGGCGTATAGGGCAGCGCAGACGAGCCGTCTGCCGCTACCGCCTTACCTTCTACTACTTCAGTATCCATAATGGTGTAACCGGTACTGATAGCCCACGCGGATGTAATGTTGCCCACGGCGCCGATTTCAATGCCCTGTACCCGCTTCTTACCCGTTTGCGAATATTCCAGCGTGATTGGGTCCTGTTCCACCTCGTTTTTTACCGTGGTGCGGTATATCGCACCCGTCAGCGCAAGACGTCCTTCAATTGCGTCCCACTTGCCGCCGATTTCTGCAGTTCTCGTTTCCTGTGGATCGTAGTTGACGTTCGCCGCACTGTTTGCATTGCTGCTCAGTGCAAAGTTGGAACCCCCCGGCGGCTGTTTCGACGTTGCATAGGCTGCGTAAACGCTGCTGTCTTCCGTAGGCTTGTAGAGCACGCCCAACTTCCAGTTGAACAAGGTGCCCGACGCGCTGCGCGGGTCTTCATGCACAAGATCATTCGCTGCATATACACCACCGCCCGGCTTCGGTTTGCCAATATAGCCGTTTCGCGTACTCGCAAGCACCGAGCTGTCGTAATCCGTGTCGTATTGATCAACACGAATGCCGCCGTTGAGCTGCCACTTCGGCGTCAGTTCAATCGTGTCGAACAAATACGCCGATATCGTATCGGTCTGGCCGTAGGTATCGGTACCATTTCTCGTAGGATCGGCGCTGACAATATTTGGGTCCGGATTGTAAAGGTTCACTACGCCCGGAGCAGGATTTGCGTACCCGTTCGTCTGCTGCCTTTCGCGTGTCAAGTCGAGGCCCGCGACTACGGCGTGTTTGACAGCGCCGGCATCAAACTTCATCGTCAAAATGGTTTGATTGGCAAAGATCTCGTTTTCTTGATCTTTAGTTTGATGAGTGCGCTTCAAGGTTGCGCTCGATGGTGTAGCGCCTGCGGTGACATCCATAAAGCCGGTGAGAAGATACTTCTCCTTGGTACGGCCATAGCGCAACGTATTCTGGAGTTTCACATCGGACGAAAAATCGTGTTCGACGCGGGCCGTGAACATATCGGCGGTGACATCATCGTAGTCGTCTTTCGTGCCATAGAAGTTCGACGAATCCACTTTTGGCGCACCATTCAGCACCGCATTGCTGTTGCGATAACTCGGTAAGCCGATCGTCGGCACGCCGCCATCCGGCACATTGTTTTGGTCGACGTGCAAATAATTCAGGTACGTACGTGTCTTGGTCTTCAATCCGAACGCAATCGCCGCTGCCACGCCTTCGCGATTATTCTCGATTTCATCACGCCCTGCCACGCCAGCATCTTCCTTCAGGAGATTGATGCGAACTGCGGCGCCTCCTTCGAGGTCCAGTGGTTTGTTCAGATCTGCGGTTACACGCTTGAAGTCGGCGCTCCCGTAGGATGCTGAACCGGAATACGCCTCTTTCAGCGTCGGTTGCTTCGTGACGAGGTTGATCGAACCGGTCGGCGCGCCACGACCATTGTCCGCCCCAGCCGGACCTTTCGTTACTTCAACCTGTTCGATGTTGAACATGTCCCGCGAAATTGATGCGTAATCACGAATACCATCAACGAAAATAGAGCTGGAGGTATCGAAACCGCGCAAGTAGACAGCATCGCCAGTGTTCGTTGCACCGTTCTCGCCGAGCGAAAAGGTGCTGACGCCTGGCGAATTGCGCAGCGCTTCCGTCAGAGTTGTACCGCCCTGTTGTTGCACCAGTTCGCTTTTGATGACGGAGATGGTTTGGGCAGTATTGACCAAAGGCTGCGTGAATTTTGGCGACGAGACAGTGTCCGCCTTGTATGACGGCTCTGCCTGCCCCTGGACGGTAATCTGCGGCAGAGTTTCAGTCGTGTCCGACGACTTGTTTACTGAGGCTTGTTGCGCATGCACTGCACCGGGCAATGCGACAAACGCCATGGCGACCGCCGCCGAACAGGCGTTGACGCGACGAACAACCGTATGTTTACGGCTTTTGATGTGAGCCATCTGGTACTACTCCCTCTGAAGTTGAGATCAAGCACTGGCTAGTCTGCAACCGGAACGAAGGACGTTTGGTGATTCAGATGGCTGGCTGTTGAATTAAACCGTAACAAGCGGTTAAACGCAGATGATAATGATTCTCTTTTAGGAAGTCAATCCGATGATCTGCCTTGTTTCGAAAACCACGACATTTCCCAATAGAAATATGATGCCTGTCGGCAGCAAATGTAGGCGCTTTCCGATGTTCGCGCGGAGTTGATTGAGGGAT
>DATMTZ010000392.1:0-3630 GCA_035563975.1 Oxalicibacterium sp.
CTTTTTCGTGGCTGCCGTGCAGGCAGCGTGCTCAGGCCGACTTCGCCAATTGATGGAAATGCTCGACCACCGGCGGCGCGGCGAAGAAAGGGCCGACGATGCCGCGCCATTCCAGGAAGGCCGGCGATTCGCGGAAATCCACCGTATGGTTTTCCAGCGTTTCCCAGTAAATCTGGATCACGTAGCGTTCCGCGGTTTCGATGCACTTGTTGACGACATAACCCTTGTTGCCCTTGGCCTTGCCGATGACCTGGCTCAAGCCGCGCTGCACGGCCTCGTCGAATTCGGCCTGCTTGCCGGGTTGAATGCGGATATCCACGAGCTCGAGAATCATGATGAGTTTTCCTGTTAGATGACGAAATAGCGAACAGCGCATTATCCCATTTTGCGTACCGCCCCGTGCGGGGAGCCGTCGCTGGCGCGATTGCTGCAATATGGTTAACCTGTGGGCAGGCTGTGCGCAGTTATTGCCGAAATCAACCCTCGCGATCCGCATGAATACAAACAAGAAAATCAGTGCCGTCGACATTGCGTCCTACCTCCTGGCCGGCATGACGCTTTTGCTCGTGATGCTGCAGGGCCTGCTGGCAGCGCTGTTTTCCGGCCTGCTGGTCTATGCGCTGGTTCAATTGCTCGCGCCCAAGCTCGGCAGGAAATTACATGGACATCGCGCCCAGATGGTGGCCGTCGCCTTGTTGAGCTTCCTGATCGTCGCCTTGCTGTCGATCGCGATCTGGGCCTCGATCAGCTTTTTGCAAAGCGATGCCGGCCGCATCTCGGTGTTGCTGCAGAAAATGGCCGATATTCTCGAAGCCTCGCGCAGCCAGATTCCTTCATGGCTGGCGGTCTACGTGCCGGTCGATGCGAAGGGCCTGCAGGAAATGATTACGAACTGGCTGCATGCGCACGCGCTGGAAGCCCGCACGCTGGGCCGCGACGCCGGCCGCATTCTTGCGCATATCCTGGTTGGCATGATCATCGGCGCGATGGCCGGCTTGTACGACACCACCAAACCGCCGGTCTACCGGCCGTTGACGGCCGCGCTGCATGCGCGCGTGGTCGGGCTGCACCAGGCCTTCCGCAACATCGTGTTCGCGCAAGTGCGCATCGCCGCCATCAATGCGCTGCTGACCGCGGTCTACCTGGTGGTGATCCTGCCGCTGGCAGGCGTGCACCTGCCGCTGCGCAAGACGATGATCGCCGTCACCTTCTTCGTCGGCCTGCTGCCGGTGATCGGCAACCTGCTTTCGAACACGGTGCTGGTAGTGGTCGGCCTGTCGCACTCGCTGCATACCGCGCTGGCCTCGCTGCTGTTCCTGATCACGATTCACAAGCTCGAGTATTTCCTGAACGCGAAGATCATCGGCCAGCATATCAATGCGCGCGCATGGGAATTGCTGGCGGCGATGCTGGCGATGGAATCGGTATTCGGGCTGGCGGGCGTGGTGGCAGCCCCGGTGTTCTACGCGTACATAAAGCAGGAACTGGCCGATCGCGGCCTGGTTTAGTTGCACTGGTTGCGCGCTTGCAGCCACGCCAGCACACCCTGCGCCGCATGGCGCCCGCTCGCGAAACAGGCCGTGAGCAGGTAGCCGCCGGTCGGCGCTTCCCAGTCCAGCATCTCGCCGGCGCAAAAAACGCCGGGAAGTTGCTGCGCCATCAGTTGCGCATCCAGCGCGTCGAATGTCACTCCACCGGCGCTGCTGATCGCTTCGTCGATCGGGCGCGCGGCAACCAGTGTCACCGGCAGCGCCTTGACCGCCTGCGCCAGCTCGCGCGTATCGTTGAAATCTTCTTTGGCCACCAGTTCGCGCAGCAGGCCCGCCTTGACGCCGGCGATGCCGGCCTTGCTCTGCAGATGGCTGGACAGCGAACGCGCGCCGCGCGGCTGGCCAATTTCATCGATCAGGCGCTGCAGGGATTTGCCGGGCGCAAGATCAAGCGTCAGCTGCGCCGTACCGTCGCGCGCGATGCGATCGCGCAGCACGGCCGACAATGCGTATATCAGGCTGCCCTCGACACCGCCCGCGGTCACGACGAATTCGCCCTGCCGCTGATGCTCGCTGCCGTCGAGGCCGACGCAGCTCGCGATGACCGGCTTGACCGGCTGCCCGGCAAAACGTGCACGAAAGTGCTCGCTCCAGCCGACATCGAAGCCGCAGTTCGCCGGCTTCAGCGGCGCGACTTCGATGCCGCGTTCCGTCAGCAGGGCAGTCCATGCGCCGTCCGAACCCAACCGCGCCCAACTGCCGCCGCCGAGCGCCAGCACCACCGCATCGGCCTGTATTGTGCGCTCGCCTTCAGGCGTCGCGAAGCATAGATCGCCTTCCGCGCCCCAGCCCAGCCAGCGATGCCGCATGTGGAAATGCACGCCGGCGTCGCGCAGGCGTTTCAGCCAGGCGCGCAGCAGCGGCGCCGCTTTCATGTCGGTCGGGAACACGCGCCCCGAACTGCCGACGAAGGTATCGACGCCGAGCCCATGCGCCCATGCCCGCAGCGCATGGGCGTCGAACTGCCGCAGCAGCGGCGCCAGCTGCGCCGCGCGTTGGCCGTAACGCGAAATGAAGGTGTCGGGAGCTTCGCCATGCGTCAGGTTCATGCCGCCCTTGCCGGCCAGCAGGAACTTGCGGCCTACCGAGGGCATGGCGTCGTACAACTCCACCTGCACGCCGTGCGCTGCCAGCGTTTCCGCCGCCATCAGCCCGGCCGGGCCGCCGCCGATCACGGCCACGCATCGTGCGTCGGAACAGGGCGGCTGGACAGGCATGGACACTCCATTGAAAAAAGCGCGGCCGGACATCGATCGCGAGGCGCCATTCTTGACCATGGCCGCCATTTGCACAAGGCGCGCTGCTGACAGAACCTGACCGTGCGTGGGCGATAATTGCTTTTCGATTTGCCGCCGAGTCCAATCATGAATGCCGATCTTCCCCGTTGCCGCTGGGCCAATCCAGCCAATCCGCTCTACCTCGCCTATCACGATGAAGAGTGGGGCGTACCCTGCCACGACGAAACGCGCCTGTTCGAATTGCTGAACTTGGAAGGCGCGCAAGCCGGCCTGAGCTGGGAAACCATATTGAACAAGCGGCAAAACTACCGCGCCGCCTTCGATCAATGGGATGCGGAAAAGATCGCGCGCTACGACGACAAGAAGGTCGCCGCACTGCTCGCCAATCCCGGCATCGTACGCAACCGGCTGAAGATCGCCGCGACGATCACTAATGCGCAAGCCTACCTGCGCCTGCGCGACGAAATCGGCGGCCTCGATCCCTTCCTGTGGGCCTATGTCGGCGGCAAGCCGATCCAGAACACGCGCACCAGCATAGCCGACACGCCGGCGAAAACAGCGCTGTCGGACCAACTGTCGAAAGACCTCGCCAAGCGCGGTTTCAAATTCGTCGGCTCCACCATCGTGTATGCCTACATGCAGGCAATCGGCATGGTCGACGATCACGCGCGCGACTGTTTTCGTCATCGCCGGAAATGACGGCAAACCGCGGCAGGAATGGACAAAAAAAAGCCCGCTCGTGGAGCGGGCTAAATCTATATCAAAGGAGGAGACATAGAGGAGACAGGTAGAAGTATAGGGATGCGAGGAAGGCAAATCCAATTCCGGTTTCTGATATCCGA
>DATMTZ010000393.1:0-1545 GCA_035563975.1 Oxalicibacterium sp.
CGCGACTGCGCCAGCGCCGCCAGTGCCTCGCACACCGCCAGCGCGCCATCGCGCGGCGGATCGATCAGCATGCGGTTGAACTGCCCGAGCGCAATGAAATCTTCCGCCTTCGCCTCGAACAGGTTGCGGCAATAAAAGCGCGTGTGCGCATCCAGCGCATTTGCCTTCGCATTCGCCAGCGCCCGTTCCGTCAGCGCCGTGCTGCCTTCAATGCCGACCACCTCGCGCGCGCGCGTCGCGATCGGCAGCGTGAAATTGCCCAGACCGCAAAACAGGTCCGCCACGCGCTCGCCCGGCTGGATGTCCAGATGGCGCAGGGCTCGTGCCACCAGCACGCGGTTGATCTGGTGATTGACCTGTGTGAAATCGGTCGGCTTGAAGGGCATGCGGATGCCGAATTCGGGCAGCGTGTAGTGCAAGTCCTCCGGCCCACCGTCGAACGGATGCGCGCTGTCCGGACCGGCCGGTTGCAACCACCATTGCACCTCGTAGCGCGCGGCAAACGCGCGCAGCTTGTCTTCATCGTCAGCCGACAGCGGCGCCATGACACGCAGCACCATGACCGTAACCGCCTCGCCCTGTTCGCCCTGGCCGATCGCCAGTTCGATCTGTGGCAGCTGGTCGCGGATCGACAGCGACGCGATCAAGTGCCGCAGCGGCACCAGCATCGCCGACACATTGGCCGGCAAAATCTGACAGCTCGTCATGTCCGTCACATAGATCGACCTGCGCTCGTGGAAGCCGACCAGCACGCCGCCCTTCTTCGGCACGTTGCGTACCGAAATGCGGGCGCGATACCGGTATCCCCACGTCGGCCCGTGTATCGGACGGAGCATGGTTTCGGCTTTTACCTTGCCGATATGCTTCAGGTTGTCTTCCAGGATGCGCTGCTTGACGGCGACCTGCGCGTCGGCGTCCAGATGCTGCATCGAACAGCCGCCGCACACGCCGAAATGCGGACACTTCGGCGCGACACGCAGCGAAGATTCCTTGTGAATCTCGGTCACGCGCGCCGCTTCCCAATTGGCTTTCTTCCGATAGCTGGAGAAGCCGACGCGCTCGTTCGGCAAGGCGCCTTCGACGAAAACGACCTTGCCGGGCGTGCCGTCTTCGTTCTGCAAATGACCGACGCCGCGCGCCTCCATGTCGAGAGATTCAATATCGATGAGAATGTGCTGCATAGATGAATTCATGAGCGGAGCGAAAATCCGCCGGGATCAGGATGATTGCGACGCAAGAGCGCGATGATAGCAAACCGGCGCCGCCGGGGACGGCCGGCTACAGCAGCGAATCCTTGCCGACGCCGTTGCGGTTCAGCGCACGCTTCAGCTTGGCCAGCGCTTCCTGCTGGATCTGCCGCACACGTTCGCGCGTGACCTGCATGTCGATCGCAAGCTCTTCCAGCGTCGCCGGGTCGTCGTCGTCAAGCCCGAACCGGCGCACGATGACCTTGCGCTGCTTTTCCGGCAGCTTTTCCAGCCAGTCCCGTACCAGCAGCGCCATTTCGTGATGCTGGGCCAGCGTGTCCGGGTCGTTCGACTGATC
>DATMTZ010000394.1:0-1504 GCA_035563975.1 Oxalicibacterium sp.
AAGTGGGTGGCAGTGTGAAAAAGTGTTTTTTTGTGGGTTTTTGTAATCCGAAAAACGCGTGTTCACAAACGCTAATCAAAAGGATTTCAGGGTGTTTCAAGGCGCGTCTTCTCTCAATCTCGATGCCAAGGGTCGGATGACCATTCCGTCCAGGCACCGCGACGCACTGCAATTGCAGTGCGAGGGGCGCGTCACCCTCACCAAGCATCCGCACGGATGCCTGCTGTTCTTCCCCCGTCCCGTCTGGGAAAGCCATCGCGAGCAGATCGCCGCATGGCCGATGTCCGCCCGCGCGTGGCAGCGCATCTTCCTCGGCAATGCGTCCGACGTCGAGATGGATGGCGCCGGCCGCATCCTGATCGCGCCCGAGTTGCGTACCGCAGTCGGCCTGACGCGCGATGTGATGCTGCTCGGCATGGGCAGCCATTTCGAGATCTGGGACGCGGCCAAGCTGGCCGAAAGCGAATCGGAAGCGGTTGCCTCTGGCATGCCGGATGTACTCAACGATTTTTCTTTCTGACGCCGTGACGAATCAAGAGGCGGTGCAGCCCTTTCAGCACCGGACCGTATTGCTGGAGGAGGCAGTCGACGCCCTCGCGCTTGACGGCGCGCGCGCGGACGGCGTGTACGTGGACGGCACCTTCGGCCGCGGCGGTCACAGCCGCAGGATCCTGCAGCGCCTGAGCGCAAAGGGCCGCCTGATCGCATTCGACAAGGACACGCAGGCGATTGCCGAAGCGAACACGATCGCCGACCAGCGCTTTGCGATCGCGCACGACAGTTTTGCGACGCTGCGCGAAGCACTGGCTGTGCGCGGCGTGCAGAAGGTGGATGGCGTGCTGCTGGACCTCGGCATTTCCTCGCCGCAGGTCGACGACGCGGCGCGCGGTTTCAGTTTTCGTGCGGATGGTCCGCTGGACATGCGCATGGATACGACGAGAGGGATCTCGGCGGCGGAGTGGCTGGCGACGGAATCAGAACAACAAATCGAGAAAGTGATACGCGAATATGGGGAAGAACGGTTTGCTTTTCAGATTGCAAAGGCGATTGCTGCTCGCAGGGCAATCGAACCAATTTCAAGCACACGACAGCTTGCCGAGATCGTGGCACACGCCGTCAAAACCCGCGAGAAAGGCAAGGACCCGGCCACTCGCACCTTTCAGGCTATCCGGATTTTCATCAATCAAGAGCTTGAAGAACTCGAAGTAGTGCTTGAGCAGGCATTTCAACATTTGGCGCCGCACGGGAGACTGGTCGTGATCAGTTTTCATTCGCTGGAAGATCGCATCGTCAAGCAGTTCATGGCAGGCAAGGCCAAGGCGCCGCAGCCCGACCGTCGGCTGCCGATTCGTGCCGTCGACCTGCCGCAGGCGCAAATGAAGTTGCTGGGCCGCATCAAGCCGTCTGACGAAGAAGTCGCCGCCAATCCGCGCGCGCGCTCGGCCGTCATGCGCGTGGCGGAGCGCCTGCCGGCGCCAGGAGTGCTGCAATGAGCGGCCGCATC
>DATMTZ010000395.1:0-1688 GCA_035563975.1 Oxalicibacterium sp.
CCGGCAACGCGGCATCGCGCGCCCCGTCCCATAGGTGCGGCGGCAGGCGGCCCGCATCGTCCTGCATGGCGAGCCAGCAGATCGCCGCTTCGATCGCGGCAGCGGCACCCAGCGTATGCCCGGTAAACGGCTTGGTGGAGCTGACCGGCACACCGTCGCCGAACATTTCATGGATCACGCGTGATTCCATCGCATCGTTCTGTATCGTCGCCGTGCCGTGCAGGTTGATGTAATCGATCTCGTCTGCACGCACGCCGGCACGATGCAAGGCCTGCGCAATGGCGACGCGCGCGCCTGCGCCGGCCGGATCAGGCGCCGACATGTGATGTCCGTCCGACGATTCGCCCCAGCCGCGCAAGGCGACGGCAGCCGGATCGCGGCTCATCAGGAACAAGGCCGCGCCTTCGCCGATGTTGATGCCATTGCGGTTGGCGCTGAGCGGATTGCATTGCGTGGCGCTGACCGACTCCAGCGCGGAAAAGCCGGCGACCGTAAACGCACACAGCGAATCGACGCCGCCGGTGACCACCGCATCGCACAAGCCCATATTGATCAGTCGCGCCGCGCTCGCCATCGCCTTGGCGCTCGACGAGCAGGCACTGGAATGCACGTAAGCCGGTCCGCCGGTGCCAAGCGCCAGCGCCAGCAGCGCTGCGGGCGAACCCATTTCCTGCTGCCCGTAGTGAAATTCCTGCGGCAGCTCGCCGCTCCCCCGCCGCGCGCGCAGTGCGGCCTCCGTGCCGGCAATGCCGGAGGTGCTGGTGCCGACGATCACGCCGACACGATGTGCGCCGTAGCGTTGGATGGCCGCATCGACCGCAGGCCGGATCTGCGCCAGCGCCGCCAGCGCCAGCTGGTTGTTTCGGCTGCGGTGCGGCAGCGGCCATTCCTGCATGGAAGGCAGTGCGGCATCGACGCCCCCGAGCGGCAACGACCGTCCGGGCGACCAGGCATCGTTGACGCTCACGCCGCTTTGCGCGCGCTCGAACAGGCACGCCCTGATCGCATCGTGCGTGGCGCCGAGGGCGCACACTATTCCACAGTCATTCAAATACGGCATCGTAAACTCTTGTTCGTTCAGGGACCGGCCGGCACCGACTGGATGGTCAGGCGATAGTGATAACGCAAATTCTCCAGCACGACCGTGCCGCTCCAGCGCGGCATGCCGGCGTAGCGGATCACGGTCTCCGGCACGCCGTTCCATAGCAGCGTACGCCGCATGCCGTCATCCTCCAGTCGCCAGCCGGCGGGCAGCGCCTTGCTGATCTCGGCGCCGGGCCACAGGGTCAGCTGAATGTCGCGCAGCACATCTTCCGGCTGCACTTGCGACGGCAGCATGATGTGACGCCACGAACGCAGCTCCTTGCCGTCGTAGCTGATCGTCATCACGCGCTGGCCGAAGGCCAGGCCGACCAGCTGCAAGTGCGTGCCATCGATTTCCAGCGCGGCATCGAGTTCGTCGATGCGGCCTTCGCGCTCGACGGTCAGATGTTGCTGGCGTGCGATCGATGCACCCAGCGCCGCCGGCGCAAGCCGCAGGGAAAGCCGCGCCGGTTGCGGCGGTGCCGTGGCGCAGCCCGCGAGCGCCAGCGCCATCAGCAGCAGGCAGCAACGAATCAGGCGGAATGGCATGCGCTTCTCACTGGACGAAATTTAATGAATTGCTGCCACATCGTCTGTATTTTCCT
>DATMTZ010000396.1:0-3328 GCA_035563975.1 Oxalicibacterium sp.
GTTGTCGATGCTGGAACTGCCGTATCAAACTGTCGAAGCGCCCGCGACGGTGCGGCAATCCGAGGCGTTCCTGAATTTGAATCCGCTTGGCCAGATCCCCGTGCTGGTCGATAACGGGCTGGTGCTGGCCGACAGCAATGCGATCCTCGTGTATCTCGCCAAGCGCTACGCCCCCGGCAGTCACTGGCTGCCGGAAGAAGCCGTTCATGCAGCCAGCGTGCAGCGGTGGCTCTCGATCGCCGCCGGCGAAGTGCGTTACGGTCCGGCGAGCGCACGCATGAGTACGTTGTGGAGCATGGCGGGTGAAGTCGACCCTGCCCTGGCTGCTCGCATCGCGCACCGCCTGCTGCAGATGATGAACGCGCATCTGGCTGATCGCAGTTTCCTGGTCGGCACGCAGGCCACCATCGCTGATCTTGCGTGCTACAGCTATATCGCGCATGCGCCGGAAGGACGGATATCGCTTGATGCCTATCCATCCGTCCGCGCCTGGATCGCCAATGTGGAAGCGCTGCCGCGTTTTGCGCCGATGCCGCCATCAACAATTCCCTCCGCATCATGAATACGCCGGCAATCAAGACGGCGCCGTTTCACGCAGGCGAGTTGCGCGCACAGCATCTGGCCGGCATCGGTATGCCAAACGCAGCGATACGCGAGCGCATGCCGGAGCAGCATCGCAGCTTCTTTCCGCTGCTGCGCTACGCAGTGATTGCGGCACTGGATCGCGAAGGCCGACCGCTGGCAAGTATCGTCACCGGGCCGCCAGGTTTCATTAGCGCACCGTCCGACAACACGCTGCATTTCGCTCGAGACGCGCACTGGTTAGCCGGTACCCAATCCTTGCTGCGTGCCGGCCAACCGATCGGGATGCTGGGCATCGACCTTGCCACGCGCAGGCGCAATCGCGCAAACGGCGTCGTGATGCGCTGCGACGATGGCGTCGTACAGGTGCAGGTGAGTCAATCATTCGGCAATTGCCCGAAATACATCCAGTTGCGCGAAGTGGTCGACGCCTCAGCGAAAAAGCCGGCTCGTCCTCAGGCGGCGCAAGCGCTTGCCGGACTGGACGCGCGCGCTGCCTCACTGATTTCAGCAGCCGATACGTTTTTCGTTGCGAGCGGCGCCTCATCGGTCCCCGAAAGCGGCCTCGATGTATCGCACAAGGGCGGGCGGCCCGGTTTCATCCGTGTCGATGGCGATACGCTGACCATTCCCGACTTTACCGGCAACCGCTATTTCAATACGCTCGGCAACTTGCTGCTGGAACCGCGCGCGGCGCTGCTCTTCATCGATTTTTTGAACGGCGATGTGCTGCAGCTGCAGGGCACGACGGAAATCCTTTGGCATGCGGAAGAAGCTTCACGGCCGGACGGCGCTGAACGCCTATGGCGCTTTCGCGTGGAACGCGGCATGCGCATCGAAGGCGCGCTGCCTTTGCGGTGGGAATGGAAGGAATGGTCGCCCGCTACCGAACGCACCGGGACGTGGCCGGCCAACCCGGGTGCCGCGGGAGTTATTTGACGCGCTGTTTTTCCAGCTTGCGCGCCAACGTGCGCCGATGCATGCCGAGGCGGCGCGCCGCTTCGGAAATATTGAAGTCGGTCTCGGCCAGCACCGCGTGGATGCGCTCCCATTCGAGCGTCTTGATCGAGGTTGCGCGATTGGTGACTTCGATTTCCGTGTTTCCGGCGACATGGCCGAAGGCGGCCTCGATGTCGTCTGTATTCGACGGCTTGGCGAGGTACTGGCAGGCGCCGAGCTTGACCGCCTCTACCGCCGTATTGATGCTGGCAAATCCCGTCAGCACCACGATCAGCATGCCGGGATCATGCTGGTGCAGCATCTGCACGCATGCCAGTCCGGAAGTGCTGCCGTTCAGCTTGAGATCGACCACCGCATAGCCGGGCGTATGCTGCTGCAGATGCACCGCCGCCTCTTCCTGGCTGGCGGCCAGCAGCACCTGATAGCCGCGGCGCTCGAACGAGCGGCCGAGCGTGCGTGCAAATGCGGCATCGTCTTCGATGATCAACAACAGGCGTTCCTCAGCCGGCATTTTTTCCTTCCTCTTCAAACGTGATCGCCGCCAGCGGCAGCGTCAGTTGCACCACGGCGCCGCCTTCGTCGCGATTGCGTGCCGTGACGGTGCCGCCCAGCGTACGGGCCACGTTCACCACCAGGAACAAGCCGAGCCCGCGGCCGGGCTGCCCCTTGGTCGATTGATACGGCTTGCCGAGCTGCGACAGCATCGCCGGTGCGAAGCCGGGTCCGGCATCGGTAATGGTCAGGGTCAGCGTATCGGCATCCCGCACCGCCTGCAGACTCAGCCATTGCGGCGACGCTTCCAGTGCATTATCCAGCACATTGCAGATCGTTTGCTTGAGCGTGGAATCCGACACCACCGTGAGATCCTGCTCGATGCGATTCTCGTAGACGAAGGATTGCACCGGCCGCGTCGTGCGCCACTCCGCGACGAGTTCATCGAGGAAGGTGCCGATAGTGGTCTTCGCGGACGATTCGCCGCGCGCTTCGCCGGCCGACAGCAGGATGCCGCTGACGATCGTCTTGCAGCGCTGCAGCTGGATCTGCATCTCGGTGATTTCCTCCAGCAGTTCGGCGTTCTTGCTGAATTCCGGCATGCGCTTCCAGTCGCCCAGAATCACGGATAGTGTCGCCAGCGGCGTGCCGAGTTCATGCGCGGCGCCCGATGCGAGCAGGCCCATGCGCACGATGTGCTCCTCCTCCGTCGCCCGCCGCCGTAGGTTGGACAGCTGTTCATGCCCCGCACGGAGATTACGGCCAATGCGCGTAATGAATACTGCCAGCAGGATCGCGTTGAAGGCGAAGCAGATCAGGATGCCCTGCACATAAAGACCGAGAAAACCGTCTTCGTGTCCGGGCGGCAGCGTCAGCGGTTGCGAGAACAAGGCAAGCCCGGCCAGGCACAGACTGGTAATGCCGACGATGGTCCAGGTCGACCACGCCTCCAGCAGCACCGCGCTCAGGATGACCTGCAGCAGATAAAGAAAGGCGAAAGGATTACGCGTGCCGCCGCTCAGATAGAGTTGCGCGGTGAGGATGGCAACGTCAACCAGCAGCGCCAGGAACAGTTCACTGTTCGTGACAACGCGCACTTCGTGCCAGCGCAACTGACTGCCGATGTTGAAGGCGATCAGGCAGGCCAGCACTTGCAGCATGTAATTGACCGGCAGATCGATGTTGAAACCGTAGGTCACCACCGCAATGGTGGTGATCTGCCCGACCACCGCGATCCAGCGCATCTGGATCAGCTGCTGCATGTTCTTGTGGCCTGCCGCGCTTTCGACTTCGC
>DATMTZ010000397.1:0-2597 GCA_035563975.1 Oxalicibacterium sp.
AGGCGCGCGTTGTCGGCCTGCTTGATGTAATGGTTGTTCAGCCAATCGAGTTTTTCCGGATTGAACTGCGCCGGCGACTTGGTCAGGTGATCCAGGTCGAACCATTGCGTGAACTGTTCCATCGAAAATACTTCGTCGTCGCCGTGGCTCCAGCCCAGGCGCGCCAGATAATTCAGCATCGCTTCCGGCAGATAGCCTTGCGCCGGATAATCCATCACGCTGACGGCGCCGTGGCGCTTCGACAGTTTTTCGCCGTCGGTGCCGAGGATCATCGGCAGGTGGCCGTATTCCGGTAGCGGCGCGCCAAGCGCGCGCAGGATGTTGATCTGGCGCGGCGTGTTGTTGACGTGATCATCGCCGCGGATCACGTGCGTGATCTGCATGTCCCAGTCGTCGATGGCCACGCAGAAGTTGTAGGTCGGCGTGCCGTCGCCGCGCGCGATGATCAGGTCGTCCAGTTCACGGTTGGCGATCGTGATCGAACCCTTGACGACATCGTTCCACGTCACTTCGCCTTCGGTCGGATTGCGGAAGCGCACCACCGGTTTGCGGTCGGCGGGAATCGCCGGCAGCGTCTTGCCTTCTTCCGGCCGCCAGGTGCCGTCGTAGCGCGGCTTGTCGCCGGCGGCGCGCTGGCGTTCGCGCATCGCTTCCACTTCTTCCGGCGTGCAGTAGCAGTGATAGGCGCTGCCGTCCGCCAGCATCTGCGCGATCACTTCGCGGTAACGATCCATGCGTTGCATCTGGTAGAACGGGCCTTCGTCATGATGCAGTCCCAGCCATTGCATGCCGTCGATGATGGCCTGTACCGCTTCCGGCGTCGAACGTTCGAGATCGGTGTCTTCGATGCGCAGGATGAACTTGCCGCCGAAGTGGCGTGCATAGGCCCACGAAAACAGCGCGGTGCGCGCGCCGCCTACGTGAAGATAGCCGGTCGGGCTGGGAGCGAAGCGGGTACGAATCGGGGTACGGACAGTCATGGCAAATAAAAACGGCCTTGGATTGCCAAAGCCGTCCTGTAAATACGGGGAAGACTGCTATTTTAGCGCGCCAGCCTGTGCAAGGGGGTATTGCGTGGAGGCGTTGTCACGAACTGCGCGGAAGCCGGAGGCTGAAAGCGCCTACTTGGAATCGAAGGTCGTGACGCCATCCCAGTCCGGGGGCAGCGACATACGCCGGTAAGTCTGTATACGCTCCAGGTACAAGGCATATAGCGGATGCGCCTGCGCGGATTGCAGCGCCAGCAGCAGCTTTTCGGCATCGTCCCAGCGTTGCGCGCGAATATGCGAGAGCGCCTGATGCCATTGATCCAACATGGAACGCGTCGCGGCATCCAGTTCGCCGTCGAGGCCGAGCGGCTCGAAAATCGGCACCGGTTCGTTCTTTCCCTTCACGCGGACGCGGTCGAGTTCCCTGTACGCGTACTCGGGCGCCGCAATACGCGTGCCGGCCCCGACGATGATGCCGACGCCATACACCTTGGTGATCGATTCCAGGCGCGAACCCAGGTTGACCGCGTCGCCCATCACCGTATAGGCGCGGCGAATCTGCGAGCCCATGTCGCCGACCCGCATTTCACCGGTGTTGAGACCGACGCCGATCTGCAGCGGTGGCCATTGCCGCTTCGCGAAATCGGCATTGAGCCGGATAACGGTCCGCTGCATCGTCAGCGCACTTGCCACTGCGAGCGCGGCATGATTCGGCAGCGTCACCGGCGCGCCCCAGAACGCCATGACGGCGTCGCCGATGTACTTGTCCAGTGTGCCGCGGTTACCGCGGATGTCTTCCGACATTGCGGTCAGGTAGGCGTTGATGTATTCGCGCAGCTCGCCGGGCGGCAGGTTTTCGGAGATCGATGTGAAGCCGCGCACATCGGAGAACAGTACCGTGAGCTCGCGGCTCTCGCTTTCCATGCTGTAGTTCTTCGGGTTGGCCGCCATTTCGGCGACCAGTTCGGGCGCAACATATTCGCCGAACAGGTGAACCATCGCATGTCGATTGCGGAACTCGAATAGATAACTCCATGCGAGGTTCACAACAAACAGCGTCAGGATCAACAGCAGCGCCGTGGCCATCGGCAGCACCAGGTAGTGCGAGTGGTACAGCCAGAAATTAAGCCCGGCGACGGCAAGCGCCGAACCGCCGGCCAGCAGGAAAGCCGGAAAAGGGCCGAGCATCGGCAGCAGGATGGCTAGCAGCATGCCGACCAGGATGACTTGCAGCAGGTCATATCCTAGCGAAAAATCGGGACGTTGCAGGTAAGCGCCATCGAGAATGGATTCGATGATATTGGCATGAATTTCCACGCCCGGATAATTCGGACTGACCGGCGTTGCGCGCAAGTCGTACAAGCCGGGAACCGTGGTGCCGACCAGCACGATCTTGTCGGCCAGTTCGGCTGCCGGCAGCCGGCGGTGGATGACATCGACCGCGGAAAGATAGCGGAAATGGCTGTGATTGACGCCGCCCGCGCTGCGGTAATTCACCAGGACAGTGAGATTGCGTTCGATCGGAATGGTGCGTGTGATTTGCGGATCGTCGAGCGCGAGCGATTCCAGCGCGCCATACTGACGCCGTTCTTCCGATTGAAACGGCAC
>DATMTZ010000398.1:0-2341 GCA_035563975.1 Oxalicibacterium sp.
TCCGGAGACAGCCGAGCTGCGCGGGAAAGATGTGAAGGTCTGATTGGCAAGACCTGGCGCGGAAGTCGCCAGCAACCGCATACGCACGGCGCTTTTTTCACTATACAATACGGCCGTCACCGACCCATCCCGATAGCAGGATCCGCTCGATGCACGTCGATCTGTTCACCCTTTACTTACTTGCTATCGGAACGCTCCTTGCCAGTGCGGTAATGATGTTCTGGGAACATCGCAGCCGCCCCAAGCGCAGTTACCCTCAGCGCAGCAAGGAATTGCAGCTACTCTCGGCAGGGTTCACTACATTAGCCGTTGGCTGCGCAGCCGCGCTGTTACGCCACGATGTCCGCGGCGGCTTGGGTTCTGCCATCAGCAATCTCATCATCCTGTCCGGCTACCTGCTTGTTCTTGCCGGCATCGCAAGCCTGTGCCAACGACAACATCGCACTGCGTCATTCGCGTTGCTTATCTTGATGACGCTCGTGTGGGCGATCTGTGGCGGCCGATGGGGGGAGACCGTGTGGAGCTACGTCAGCGCGCTTCCGATTGCGATTGTCAACGCCATGATGGCCTGGGATATGTGGCGCTGCACCGCGATGAAGGCCATGCCGTCACGGCGCATCGTCATGGCCGTGACGGGCGTCCATGCGCTTCTTTATGCGGGCAGGGCATTTATCCTGCCCTGGTTGACGGCGACATTTGGTCCGGCTGCGCACGCGATCGCCAGCAAGCTCACGATATATGAGGGCGTCTTGTATTCGGTCGTCCTGCCCATGGCACTGTTGAAACTGGTCCGCGACGAGGCGCACGGCCATCTTCTGTGGGAATCGCAGACAGACTATCTGACGCGCCTCGGTAATCGCCGATGGTTTTTCGAGGAAAGCAAGCGTGTTACCGACGCGGACGAAGAACCCGGCAAGGTATCCATCCTGGCGTTCGACCTGGATCGCTTCAAGGCCATTAATGATCTCCATGGCCACGCCGTTGGTGACGAGGTGCTGAAGTCGTTCGCGCAAGTCACGCGCGGCGTGCTGGGGCCGGACGCCATTCTGGCTCGTATTGGCGGAGAGGAGTTCGCTGCGTTGCTGCTTGATGCCGATGCGCAGCGCGCCAAGGAGCTGGGAGAAGCCGTCGTGACACGCTTTGCCGAGGAAATATCCAGGGAGGCGAGCGGTATCGAAATGCCTGTCACGGTCAGCGTCGGCCTCGCGCAGTTCGACGGCAGGTCCCCGCCATTTGCTGAACGGCTGGCTGCCGCAGATCGTGCCTTGTACCGTGCCAAATCGCTGGGCGGCAATCGCCTGGAAGCAGCCTAGTACGTTTTACGCCTCATAGTCGCCGGCGCCAAGTTCGCGTGCTTGCGGTGACCGTGCGAGGCGAAGTTTTTGCCTGAATCGCATCGGCGCATGCCGCGTGACACACAATGATCATGCCTTGTGCGTTATCGCACATTCTCGTCCCCATTGCCTTCCTATCATGACCTGCGTTGACTTGTTCACCGGATATCGAAAGGAAGGGCGATATGAGAAAGGCACGCGGCGGCGCACGTCTGATGGCAATCGATCTGATTGAAGAGCAACTGCGGGTATTACCCGTCTCGATTGCGACCATCCTCCAATCTGAACAGGTCGGCGACGCCGGCCTCGCGGCATCGGCCCACTTGATGCTGAAGCGCAAACGGAGAGCCAGCAAGACTGGTTCGGCAGGCAATATCGTCGCGGATTGCGCGCCTCCCGAGACGTCCTTGAATCTGCAGGGGTCGTTGCGCGCAATACAAGCCAGTATCGACGTCAAGAACCACTATCTGCGGGTGGTGATCAGCAACGCCTTGCTGGCGGTCGGCATGTTTTTCCGCCAGCACAATATGGCGGAAATGCGTACGCCCGAGATGCAATTCCTGGGGCATGTGATCAACGCGATTCTCAACGCCAATACGTTCAAGGTTGAAACCGGCTATATCCCGATCGCTGCGTTCGACGGTCTTGTCATTACGGCCGACTTGAATGGCGCATTGCTGTTCGGCGACGGCAACAGGGAGGGTTTCATGGAATTCGGCGACGCGATTGCATTGCTTCAATGGCTGTCGCGTTACCTCAGAGGAGAGAGTGAATTCATCAGTTGGGGCGACGCCGGCTGAAAGCTGGCTTTGCACAGAAACACACCGGCCGGCCGGTGCGTTTTTGCTTTGCATGTGGCCTGCCGACCGTGGTTGTACAAAAAATAATAAAAGATTTTCGCGCTGCCCTAAAGTTCGCAGCTTGGCTGCCGTAACCGGGCATGAAGCTGGCAGAAATATTTTAAAAATATTTTTGCCGAACCCTAAAGTTCTGCAAAAAGCTGCCGT
>DATMTZ010000399.1:0-2361 GCA_035563975.1 Oxalicibacterium sp.
GCAAGATTTGTCTGCCCCTGCCTGCCGGTGTAACCGGCGTTGCAGGGGCTTTCTGTTTATATCGTCGGGAATGCCGCGCCGTCACGCCATGGGGACGGGCCGGCGTGCGCTTTCGGCGAACTGCGGGTAGAACGGCATTTCTTTCATGATGGCATCGCCCTGCACATATTGGATGCCGATCTCTTTCAATTTGCCGAGCACATAAAGCGTGTCGGCATTCTGCGCGATCGATTCGATGCCCATTGCGCTGGTAATGCGATGGATGGCTTCGACCTTGGCAAAATCGACCGGGTCCTTCGCCATGCCCTGTACATAACTGCCGTCAATCTTCAGGAAGTCGATATCCAGATGCTTCAGGTAGGTGAATGACGAGATGCCGCTGCCGAAATTGTCCAGTGCGATGCGGCAGCCGGCCGGTTTGATCGCTTCAATGAAGCGCAACAGGCGCGTCAGGCTGGCGACGGCAGTCGCTTCCGTAATCGAGAAGCAGATCGCGCTGTGCGGAATGCCGGTATGCGCAAATTGTTCAAGCACGAATTCGGCGAAATGTTCGTCGTCGAGCGAATCGCCGGACAGGCGAATCATCAGCATCGTCGCGAGGCCGCTGTTCGAATCGTCGTGTGCCGCCGCGTACCGTGCAAATGCGGTGCGTACGGTCCAGCGGTCGATGGCCGACATGAGGTGATAGCGTTCCGCCGCTGGAATGAAGGCGGTGGTCGGGATCAGACGGTCGCTTTCGTCGGCCATGTACAGGCGCAACTCCTCAATGACGCGGTCGCTGCTGTCGGGCGCAAGGCTTGCAATGCGGCGCGACATCAGCCGGAAATGGTTGTGCTCGAACGCCTTGTGGATACGCTCGGTCCATTTCATTTCGCCTTGCCGTCTGCTGCTCTGGTCTTCGGCGCGATACGTGTGCACACGGTTGCGGCCGCCGTCCTTCGCCATGTAGCAGGCCGCATCCGCTGCGCTCAACAGGTCGGGCAGCGAAAGTGCGTTGCTGTTGAAATTGACCAGGCCGATACTGACGCCGATCGGGAAAATCTTTTCCTGGCAGACGAAGTGATAATCGCAAATGGTCTGCCGCAGCTTGTCCGCGATGCGCGCTGCTGAATCCGGCGAGCAGTTTTCCAGCAGTGCGGCGAATTCGTCGCCGCCGAGGCGCGCCAGCGTATCGCTGTCGCGCAGCAGCGGATGCAGCAGGCTGGTGATCTGCCGCAGCAGCTCATCGCCGGCGCTGTGTCCGCAGGTGTCGTTGACGATCTTGAACTGGTCTAGGTCGAGGTAGAGCAGTGCGTGCTGCTTGGGCTGCAGAGCCAGCGCGTCGAGCGCCAGACCGAGGCGGCGCTCGAATTCGCGGCGGTTGAACAAGCCGGTCAGCGGATCGTGCGCAGCCTGGTGCGACAACTGGATCGCCAGCTGGCGCGTATCGCTGACGTCGTGGAACACGAGCACAACGCCGATGATGGCGCCGTCGCGATTGCGGATAGGCGCAGCAGATTCTTCCACCGCGTATTCGGTGCCGTCGCGGCTCAGCAGCACTGTATCCAGCGTCAGGTCGGTGCCGCTTTGCCGCGTGAGCACCAGTTCGACCGGATTGGCGACCGGCTCGCGCGTGTAGCCGTCGATGATCTTGAATACCTGCGTCGATGGCAGGCCTTCCGCCTCGGCCTTGGTCCAGCCGGTCAGTTCTTCCGCCACCGGATTCATGTATTCGATGTTACCCAGCTTGTCGGTGGTGATGACGGCATCCGCGATCGATTCCAGCGTGACCTGCGCGCGCTCCTTTTCGGCGAACAGCACCGCTTTCGATTCTTCGCGTTCCGCCTCATGCTGCTGCAGCGACGCAATCATGCCGTCGAAGGCGCGCGCCAGCTGGCTGATTTCCTCCTTGCCGTAGCGGATGCCGGTGCGCGCTTTCAGATTGCCGGTGGCGACCTGGTCTGCGGTGCGCACCAGTGCTTTCACGCGGCGCAGGATGATGACGTCACCGACGAACCACGCGGCGATCATCGCCAGCAGTGCAATCATGGCCAGTGTGCCGAGTTCCATCAGCTGCAGATGATTGGCCGGCGCGACAATGTCGGCGGTCGGAATGCCGATGCTGACCTTGAAATTGGAAACGTCGCTGGTGCCGACTGGCGCGATCGCATGCAGCCGCTTGATGCCGTCCGCATCGGTCAGTTCCGAGGTGCCGAAGCCGACCTTGATCATCACATCGAACAACTCGCGCGAGGCGCGCGTGCCTATCCACTGTTCCGGATTCGGGCGGCGCGCGATGATGGTGCCCTTGCTGTCGGTCGTGACCAGCACGGCGCCTGGCGGCAGCGCAATATCGCTGACGAAGCGATCCAGCACGCCGAG
>DATMTZ010000400.1:0-8509 GCA_035563975.1 Oxalicibacterium sp.
ACGCCCGACCGATTAATTGAACACCAGTACTGCTGAATTCTGTGGTGCCCTTGACGTGGATTGAACACGTGGCCTCTCCCTTACCAAGGGAGTGCTCTACCACTGAGCTACAAGGGCTTATTTTGAAACTGGAGCGGGTGAAGGGAATCGAACCCTCGTCATAAGCTTGGAAGGCTTCAGCTCTACCATTGAGCTACACCCGCGAGGGTCACCATTTTCGCTACAACTACCCTGCCTTTGAAGCAATTTCCCTGGACAACTTGGTGGAGGGGGCTGGATTCGAACCAGCGTACTCGTAAGAGGGCAGATTTACAGTCTGCTGCCATTAACCACTCGGCCACCCCTCCGCAGGGAACCCCAAACTATAGGGGAGTCGATGGTCTTTGTCAACAACTACACGCGATTGCGATAAGTAATTTTTATCGCGGGCCAAGCCGCTGAGCGCGATTGCCGCGCTCAGAAGCGCGTTTCGCGCGCCGCGCGCAGAAAACTGTCGAGGATCGGCGTGCAGTCGAGCAATTCGGCACCCCCTGCACGATGGAATTCCGGGTGCCATTGCAAGCCCATCACAAAGCGCGACTTGGTGTGGCGAACCGCCTCCACGATACCGTCCATCTGTGAAATCGCCTCGATGCGCAAGTCGCGCCCCAGATCGCGTACCGCCTGATGGTGGATGGAATTGACCAGCGGCGCGGTATGCGCCGGGAAAAGCTGCGCCAGCGACGAGCCTTGCGGAAACTCGATCGTGTGGCGATGACTGTCGTACAAGTCGTTCACGTGCGGCATGGCGGTCGGCACGTCGGTCACGATGTCCTGATACAGCGTGCCGCCGAAGGCAACGTTAATCAATTGACAGCCGCGGCAAATACCCAGTACCGGCTTGCCGGATTCGATGAATTCATGCAGCAGTTCCAGCTCATACATGTCGCGCGAACTGTCACCGCTCCACTCGGGCCGTGTCGGCGTCTGCGAATAGGTTTGCGGTGCCACGTCGGCGCCACCCTGCAGCACCAGGCCATCCAGGTGCTTGGCGTAATCACGCAGACGAATCTTGCTGGGATGCAGCATGCTGTTGGTATTGACAGTCGGGATCATCAATACCAGCACGTCGCGCGACATCACCCATTGTGCGATCGATTCCTCGAGGTATTGCAGCGTCTTCGCCTGCAACCCCTTGGCGCCGGCTTCCGGATGAAAGATGCGCGCGGAAACACCGATTTTCAGCGTGCGCTGCGTCAGTCGGCGCCCCGCCTGGTCGGACAGGCTTTGCAGGCGCGCCGTCAGGATGCGCCAGGTCTGCCGCCACGGCGTGTCGTCCGGCATCTGGTAAGCGGGCGGGCGGTTGCGTTCGGTATCGGCCTGTTGCGGACGACGCACCGGCGCGGCAGCAGGCATCTCGGCCTGCTGCGCCATCGATTGCAGGGAATCGCTGGCGTCGGTGGAAGCAGCGTTTGCTGCGGGCGGCGTCTTGTTATCGGAGGAATCGGACATCGGCATCACTTGAAATCGAAAAATGGTAGACAACAGTCGCAGCGGAAATTATCCATCGCAACGATATCCCGCGCAAAGAACAACGGAAAGTAACGCAAGCAGGCAAGCCAGGCAATGCCGCGGACCTTTACGCGATCGCATTTGCGCGAAGCCGGCATAATGGCATCTGTCAAAACAGGAAGACAAAGCCATGATTACGATCTATCACAATCCTCGCTGTTCGAAGTCACGCAGCGCACTGGAACGCGCGCAGCAGTTCGCTGCACACCACGCGATCCCGCTGGAAATCGTGGACTATCAGAAGACCCCGCCAACCCCTGCGCAGCTGCGCGCCTTGCACCAGTCGCTGCAGTCGGAAGGTTCCGTTACCGTACGCGACATGGTGCGCGACGGCGAAGAAGCCTACTCGCAACTGCAGCTCGATCATGCGGACGACGATGCATTGTTTGCGGCCATCGCCGCGCATCCGATCCTGCTGCAGCGTCCGATCGTCAGCTTCAAGGGCCGCGGCATCGTTGCACGGCCACCGGAACTGGTGGACCGCGTCCTGATCGCGTAGCGGCGCGCACACGGCCGGCTAAGTGGCGCCGGCCGACTTCGGCGCGTGCTGGTACGACTGGGTGATTGCATATTTCTTCAGGAGGTCGCGATACATGCTGGTCAGCAGGGACATGCGCGGATTACGGGGATCGAGACGGCGCGCATTGGCGATGTAAGCCCGCGCCTGTTCACCAAGCGCGGCATCCCAGCCTTCCTTGTCCAGGCATTTGAGCGCGGCGACGGCCGCATTGAACACCACTTGCGGATTTTCCGGCAGGCGACCAGCAGCTTGCGCCATCAGGTCGACGGCGCCGCGATAATCGCCCAGGCGTGCCTTTTCCGCGCCGGCCGATACCAGGTCGGCGATCTGCCGCTTGCTTTCGCGCGCGACGCGCTGTGCCAAATCCTCGCGGCCAGCTTCGGCGAACACCTGCATTGCCTTCGCCATCGCGTCACCTGTCCGCACATTGCTGGCGACCACAGTCATCACGTCGATCGCCTGCTGTTCGAGGCCGTTTGCCAGACAACCTTGCGCCAGCAGGATCTTGATGTCGTTCGACATGCCGACCGACTCCGCGCAGGCAACAGCCGCCTGTAATTCTTCCAACGCCTTGTCGCTTTCCCCTTGATGATCATGCAGCATGGCGGCAGCAATCGCACGGCACGCCGGCGCCTTGCCAATCCCCGACGAGGTTTTGGTCAGCTCGCGGATGACCGCCGGCACCAGTGCGATATCGCCCTTCGCAATCGCGGTTTTCACCAGACGCACGTGATCTTCCGGTTCGCGATATTCGGAGAAGCGCGCCTTGTTGACCACCTGCTGGAAGACGCGGTGCGCGGTATCCACATCGCCCGCCTCAAGCGCCGCCAGTCCGAGCCGACGCAAGCGACGCAAGGCATGCGGTGATTGCGCCACTACCCGCTCCAACGTAGTTTGCGCGTCTGTCATGCGGCCTTGCGCCTCCTGCGCCTTGGCGAGCCAGTCGTACGCTTCCAGGTACTGCGGCTGATCGGCAATCAGTGCATGCAGCCCCTCTTCGGCCTCACTGAAGCGCTCTTGCATGAACAAGATAATCGCCAGGCCCAAGCGCGCGTGCATCACCGCGCGCGTCGGCAACAGGTCAAGGTAAATGGCCTCCGCCTCCGCCGGTTCGCCCAGCGCAAGATGCAATTCCGCCCGCATGCGCATGAGTTCCGGCTGGTAGCGCGGATGCAGCCGCTCACCCTCCATGCTGACGTCGATCGCTTCGGCGAACGCGCCCTGGTCGATTAATTGCTGCACGCGCGTCAACGCCTGACGCCTTTCGACGGCGCGCGCGATGCGCTCGATCAGCATGTCAGCAGTAAAGGGCTTGAGGATGTAATCGTTCAGGCCAAGTGAAGCGGCGCTCATGACCTTTCCGTGCGTGCGCTCGGCGGTAACCATGATGAAGATGGCGGAGGCGGGCAGGATATTGTTGTATCGCAGATCCTCCAGCAATTGCTGGCCATCCTGCCCCTCGCCGAGGTCGTATTCGCAAATGACGAGATCGAAGCTTTTCTGCTTCAGCGGATAAATTGCCGTACCGGCGCTGATCGCGTAGTCGATACGCGCGACGCCCGCGCTGCTGAGCATGCCCTGGATACTGCCGCGCATGCCGGCGTGCGGCTCGATGATCAGCGCGGTCAACCCTGCAAGTTCGGCCATGACGTCACTCGAATCAATGACAGACGCGCACGTCTGTTGATATTTGGAAACAGTGACATCCTCGCACGGCGATCGCCGGCATGACAAGCGTAATCCGGCGCCGGAAAAACGCGGAGAAAGTTCAGGCCATTACCGGCTGATCAGCAGCCGGTTCTTCGACCACCACCTGATTGCGGCCGCCCTGCTTGGCCATGTACATCGCCGTATCCGTGCGTGAAAACAGATCCAGCACTGATTCGCCGGGTATGTATTGCGTCAAGCCGATCGACACGGTGACGCGATTGCGCAGCTTGCCGTCCCAGGAAAAATGTTCCACCTGTTCGCGAATGCGCTCGGCCACGTTCAGTGCGGCCAACAGCGACGTATCGGGCAAGATCAGCAGAAATTCCTCGCCGCCGTAACGGCCGAAGATATCGTGTTCGCGGATATTGTCCTGCGCGATCCGCGCAAAGGAACGCAGCACTTCGTCGCCGCCCAGATGGCCCGCTTCGTCGTTGACACGCTTGAAGTGATCCAGATCCATCACCGCCAGGCACAGCGATTGTCCGCTTTCATCGGCGAGCCGCTTCTGCTGCTCGATCGCCGCCACGATATAGCGCCGGTTAAAGCATCCGAGCAGCACATCGCGGCGCGCGTCTTCCTCGATGTCCCTGATCTTGCGGGTCGCCTTGAACAAGGCATTGTGCAAATGCTGCACGCGACTCGCCAGCACGGTAAACCCGGGCAGCGTCAGGCACAGCGCGAGCAACTGCATGCATTCGAGCTGGAGCATATGCGCGCCAACACCGCGCGCGCGATGCAGCAGAATCACGCCCGCATAGCCGGCCAGCGTCACGAGAGACAGCGCCAACACGGTACGCGGCGGCACGCGGTGCATCGCAAACGCCATCATCAGGAACAGGAAGGGCAGGAACAAAATGTGCGTTTGCGGCGACAGGTACAGCAGCGTCAGCATCATGCCGATCAGGCATAACGTGATCGGCAAGCGCAGGCTTTTGTCCTTGAAGCGCTGATTCCAGCGCCAGCCGAAGCACGCGTAGAAAAACGCAGCCAGCCCCGCCACCAGCGCGATCGCGGCTTTCAGTACCAGCGCATCGATCAAGCCCTGCTGGTAAAAAACGGCCATTGCAAGCAGGTACAGCACGCCGAACACGCTGGTCAGTGCCAGCGGCTTGACGCGCGTGCTCAAACCATCATCGCGCGGTACGTCGGATTGACGGCGCGCGTGTACCACATGGACTTTCGGACGATCGGGATGGAGAGAAGAAACGGCAGACGAAGCGGCGTCGAGCCTGCTGTCGCTCGACGCATGCTGCGCTATGGAAATGGCATGTTGATCGCCAGGGTTATGCATGTAGATACGCCAGAAAAATACCGACATCCACTGCATAAACGACCGGGGCGACACGTCGGCGGGGTCGCTGGATTCCTGGAAACTGCGGCGAGGCGCTAGTATCCGTCAGGAAATTTTCGCAATCTTATTGGTTTTGCGTTCCGGCCACAATCAATAACGCCGATGAGGTGGTTTTTCGGAACATTGAATGTTTCCATATAGAAACATAGTACGGAGCAAAAAGGCCGGACTGTGCCGGCCTTCATTGCCTTTGGTCATCAACCGCCTTCTTCGCCCTCGATCGCCGGTTCGGGCAAGGGATCCAGTTTTTGGACCAGCAGTCGATCGATGCGATTTCGGTCCATGTCGACCACTTCGAACCGGTAGCCTTCCCACTCGAAGCTGTCCGACATTTGCGGAATATGGCCGAGGAAGGTCATCACGAAACCGGCCAGCGTGTGATAGGTGCCGGACGCCTCTTCCGGGAAACGGACCTCCGTTTCCAGCAGCTCGCGGAAGCGGTCGAAAGACATGCCACCGTCCAGCAGCCAAGAGCCATCGTCGCGACGCACGCCGTCTTCCTCGTGATGCTCGTCGATCACCGATACATCGCCAACCAGCGCGCCCAGCACGTCGCTCAGGGTCACCACGCCTTCGATTTCGCCGTATTCGTCGATCACCAGCGCCAGCTCGGCACGGTTTTTCTTCAAGGTTTCAAGCAACTGCATGGCGCTGATCGTTTCCGGCACGAACAGCGGCGGGCGCGCCGCCGCCTCGATGTCGACCGCGGTCACGGCCTTGCCGTGGATCGCCTGGTCGAACAGGCTGCCGGCATGCACGATGCCAATGATATGCGACAGGTCGCCCTTGCAGACCGGGAAACGGCTGTACGAACTGTCCGCGATCTTCGCCAGATTTTCCTCGATCGGATCTTCAATATCGATGAAATGCACATCCATGCGCGGCGTCATCAGCGCTGCCACCCGCTGGTCGTCCAGCCTCAGCGCGCGCGACACGATGTCGTGCTCGGTCTTTTCGAACAGGCCGGCATCGGTGCCTTCGCGGATCAGACCGGCAATCTCTTCCTCGGTCACCGCGTCGTCCTTCTTGTGATGCATGCCCAGAACGCGCAAGATGAATTCCGTCGTCACCGTCAATATCTTGACGAAGGGGCCCATCAGACGCGACAGCCACAGCATCGGCGCCGACACCACCGAAGCGACCACCTCGGGGTACTGCATCGCGATCCGCTTCGGCACCAGTTCGCCGAATATCAGCGAACCGAAGGTAATGCCGACCACCACGATCGCCAGCGAAATCTCGCGCGCATACACGCCCAGCACTGGAACGGCGGCCAGTTCCGGCGTCAGGCGATCGACCAGCGAGGCCTCGCCAAAGGCGCCGTTGAAAATGCCGATCAGCGTGATACCGACCTGGATGGTGGAGAGGAAACGGCTGGGGCTGTCGGATAGATCGAGCGCAGCCTTGGCGCCGCGGCTGCCGTTTTCGGAAAGCTTTTGCAGGCGGATGCGTTTGGAAGTAACGATTGCAATTTCAGACATGGCGAAGACCCCGTTAATCAGGATCAAGCCAAGGATGATGATTATGTCCACTCAAAGGAAACGCGCTTCGTCAGCACGTCCTGCTGTTAATCGGACAGGCATCATACCATCTGCGCTGATGCCTTTCAGTCAAAAATCCGGGATTTTCGATGTTTCCATCGTTAATTTTGCGCAATTGTCGTCAAGATGACGGCAATTTCCGACAATCAAGCAAAACGGCGCATGCCAGCCCGCATACCGCTCACCACAGTCGCGCAAGCAGAAACAGCACCGCGCCAAGCAGCAGCGTCGACGCGAAGGGCAAGAGAATGGTCCGGCCGAACAGCCGGAAGCGCAAATCGCCCGGCAAGCGGCCGATGCCGAGTTTCTCCAGCCACGGCAGAGCAGCGGAAAAAACGATTACGGCCAGGAAAATGACGAAGAACCAGCGCATCGTCTATGCCTGCCGCATTACAAACGGAAGCTCTGATCGGCGCGGTTGAACTGGTCCGGCAGTTCCACGCCAATGCCGACGACCAGAACCTTGAACAGTTCGCCCATCTCGGCCGGCGAAGTCAGTTTTTGCACGGCATTGGTCTTTGGCAGATATTGGCGCACGTCGTTCGGCGACGTCTGCAGCAGCCGGCTGGCGAGACCGGCGGCAAGCAGGAAGCCGGCCTGGCTCATGTAACCGACCATTTCCAGGCCGTTGCGCACCGCCGCGTAGGCCATGGCGGTGAAATCCACATGCGCGGTAATGTCCTGCAGGCCCGGCAGATAGAAAGGATCGTCGTGCGAATGATGGCGGTAGTGGCACATCAGCGTGCCGGCGCGGCGCTGGTCAAGATAATATTCGCCGGCCGGGAAACCATAATCGATCAGCACGGCCGCACCGCCCTTGCCGCCCTGCTCGGCGCCGGCCGTCAGCATGGACGCCAGCGAAGCCATGAAGCCGGCGGCCTGCGGATGTACTTCGGTGACGTAGCCGACCGGCAAGGCGTCGGCTTCGGGAATCTGCTCGATCAGGGCCGGATCGCAGGCGCGATCCTCAAAGACGAAGCTGCCGTCCCGCACGGCGACGCCGCGCTCCAGCCAGCCATCCGCGGTTTTGACCACCAGCGATACCGGCATCGCGTCCAGCACTTCGTTGCCGACCACCACGCCGGAAAAAGCCGGCGGAAAATCGTCCAGCCAGGTCACCTGCGGAAAGCCGGCCAGCAACGCCTGCTGCCGCGCGCGCAATTCGCCGGACAACTCCACGATCGAATAGCTTTCCACCGTGATGCCGGCTGCTGCGCACTCGGTCAGGATGTCGGCCGCCAGCTTGCCGGTGCCGGCGCCGAATTCGAGGATGTGCGGTGCGCTCTGGCGCAACAGCTCGCCGACTGCATGCGCCAGCGTTTCGCCGAAAAGCGCCGTCATTTCGGGCGCGGTTGTAAAATCACCGTCTTTGCCCAGCTTGGCCGCGCCGCCGCTGTAGTAGCCGAGATCCGGCGCATACAACGCCAGCTCCATGTAGCGCGCAAAACTGATCCATTCGTCGTGACGTGCAATATCGTCAGCTATCAGTCGGGTCAGCGCGTGCGATGCCTGCAGGGCATCGGAAGAAGGTTCAGGCAGGTGCAGTTGCATGGCGCGTATTGTACATGCGCGCTTTTCTCAAGCTTCTCGTAAGCTTTTCGCAATATTGGCGAAACACCAAGGATTATGTCTTCACATCCCGCCGCAAGAAGGGTTGTTCTCGTTACCGGCGCTGCCAGGCGCATCGGGCGCGCCATCGCGCTCGCATTGGCGCAGCACGGCTGGGACGTGGTCGTGCATTACCGCAGCTCCGCCGACGACGCGCATGAAACCGTGGCCCGCATCGAAGCCGCCGGACAACGCGCGGTGGCGATCGGCTGCGACCTGGCGGACGAA
>DATMTZ010000401.1:0-3408 GCA_035563975.1 Oxalicibacterium sp.
CGTCGGTTCCAATACCGCCTATGCGCATCCGATCCTGTATCGGCGTATCGAAGACGCCCGGCGCAGGAATCCAAAGATGAAGATGATCGTCGCGGATCCGCGCCGCACCGATACCGCGCGCGATGCGGACCTGTTCCTGCCCATCCTGCCTGGCACCGACGTCGCGCTGTTCAACGGCCTGCTGCACATCTGTCTGTGGGAAGACCTGGTCGACACTGCTTACATCGATGCGCATACGGAAGGTTTTGCGGAATTGAAGCGCACGGTGCGCGAATACACGCCGCAAGTTGTGGCCGAAATCTGCGGCATCAGCGAGCAGGATCTGGTGCAGGCGGCGCGCTGGTTCGGCGAATCGAAGGCGGCCTTGTCGCTGTACTGCCAGGGCTTGAATCAATCGGCCAGCGGTACCGCAAAAAACGCCGCGTTGATCAACCTGCATCTGGCGACGCACCAGATCGGCAAGCCGGGCGCCGGTCCGTTCTCGCTGACCGGCCAGCCGAACGCTATGGGCGGACGCGAAGTAGGCGGCCTGTCCAACCTGCTGTCTGCGCACCGCGACATGGCCAATGCGCAGCATCGCGCCGAAGTCGCGCAGCTGTGGGGAATCGAGGATGTGCCCGCCACGCCGGGCAAGAGCGCAGTGGAAATGTTTGATGCCTTGCGCGCCGGCGACATCAAGATCATCTGGATCGTTTGCACGAATCCGGCGCAGTCGATGCCGGAACAGAAGATGATCCGCGAAGCGCTGAAGAAGGCCGAGCTGGTCATCGTTCAGGAAGCCTACAAGACCACTGCGACCTGCGAATTTGCCGACGTGCTGTTGCCGGCCACGACCTGGAGCGAGAAGGAAGGAACGGTCACGAATTCCGAGCGCCGCATCACGCGCTTCAAGCCTGTGCTCGGCAAGCCGGGCGAAACGCTGCACGACTGGGAAATCGCGATCCGCCTCGCGCGGCGGCTGGAGAAGCTATGGCAACGGCCGCGCACGCTGTTTCCGTACGAGAGCGTGGAAGCGGTATGGAACGAGCACCGCGAATCGACACGCGGCCGCGATCTCGATATCACCGGTTTGTCCTACGACATCCTGGAAAAGCACGGTCCGCAGCAATGGCCGTTTCCACAAGGCGCCAGCGCCGGCCGCAAGCGGTTGTATGAAGACGGTGTATTCCCGACCGCGTCGGGCCGCGCCAAGTTCATCAGCACGCCGTATCAGCCGGTGGCCGAAAAAGTCGATGCGCGTTACCCCTTCCATCTGACCACCGGCCGCCTGCGCGACCAGTGGCATGGCATGAGCCGCACCGGCACGGTGGCGCAACTGTTTTCGCACGCGTCGGAACCGGCGGTCGTGCTGTCACAGGTCGACATGCAGCGGCGCCTGCTGAAGGACGGCGATCTGGTGCACGTGACCAGCAAGCGCGGCTCGCAAATCTTGCCGGCGCTGAGCGGCGACGACATGCGCGCCGGACAGGCTTTCATCGGCATGCACTGGGGCGAGGAATACGTGTCGGGGCGCGGCAACGGCGAGGGCAGTTACGGCGTCAATGCACTGACTACGCCGGCCTTCGATCCGAGCTCGAAGCAGCCCGAACTCAAGCATGCGGCCGTCAAGATACTAAAAGCGGAGCTGCCGTGGCGCATGGTGGTGTTCGGCTGGATACCCGAATCGCAGTTGCTGTCGCTGCAATCGGCGCTGCGTCCGCTGATGCGCAGGTTTGCCTATGCGTCCTGCACCTTGTTCGGCCGCGATCGCGTCGGCGTGCTGTTCCGCGTCGCCGACGATTACGCGGCGGACAAGAAACTGGTCGATGACATCGAAGGCCGCTTCGGCATCGTCGGCCCGCAGGTGTTGCGCTACGACGACCACAAGCGCGGCAACGGCCGGCACATGCTGATCGGCGACGGCAAGCTGCAGGCGGTGTCGCTTTCCGGCGATCTGTCGGCCGAACACTGGCTGAAGCAGTATCTGGAAGGCGAGCAATCGGTCGCCAGGCTTGGACGCCTGCTGCTGATGCCAAGCGCCAATCCGCCGCAGGATTTCAAGTCGCGCGGCCGCATCGTGTGCAATTGCCTCAACGTGTCCGAGACGGAAATCACCGATGCCTTGCGCCTGCCGACGGAAGGCGACGCGCTCGTCATGCTGCAACAGAAGCTCAAGTGCGGCACCAGTTGCGGTTCCTGCGTGCCCGAATTGAAGAAGATCATCCTGTCGCGACAGCAGGAAAAGGCGGCAGCGTGAGAGGCGGCATGACGGGTGGTTGCGCGTAACCGGCGGCGCATGCCGTCGCGTTCGGTGCGACAATGGCGCGTCGCGCTATCAAACCGCCTTATCTTTCCGCCCTCGTTTTCGTCACCATGAACCATCCAGCAGATCATTCGTCTTTTCCCACTGCGCGCTTCATCAAGGAAATTGGCCGCGGCGTCAAAGGCGCACGCAGCCTGTCGCGCGACGATGCGCGAGAACTGTATGCCGCCATGCTGGACGGTCGCGTATCGGACCTGGAAATGGGCGGCATCATGCTGGCGATGCGCATCAAGGGCGAATCGGTGGAGGAGATCGCCGGCTTTGTCGACGCAGCGGAAGCTTCGTTCGACTTGCTGCCGGCGCCGGCGAGTGTTTACGCGCCAATCGTGATCCCGAGCTACAACGGCTCCCGCCAGATGCCGAATCTGACGCCTTTGCTGGCCTTGCTGCTGGCGCGTGAAGGCGCGCCGGTCTTCATACACGGTGTGACGACCGATCCCGGTCGTGTGACGACGGCAGAAATCCTGCACGAACTTGGATATCCGTTTTCGCATACCGCGCAGCAGGCGGCGGAACAGTTTGCGCGCCGCGCGCCAGTCTTCATGCCGATTGAACATCTCGCGCCGCGCATGGCGCACCTGCTGGCGCTGCGTCGTATCCTCGGCGTGCGCAATTCGACCCATACGCTGGTCAAGATCGTGCAGCCCTTCGCGCAAGCAGCGTTGCGCCTGACTTCGTACACGCATCCGGAATATCTAACGATGCTGACGCAATACTTCGCAGGTGCAGCACCGGCCGAACGCGGTGATGTGTTCCTGATGCGCGGCACCGAAGGCGAAACGGTCGCCAATGCCAAGCGCGCGCAGCAGATCAACTGGATGCACCATAACGAGTGGTCCGTTCTGGTGCAGAAGCAGGAACCGGTGGATGACATGCCGCCTTTGCCGGAAAGCCGCGACGCCGCGGCCACTGCAAACTGGATCGACGCCGCGCTGCGCGGCCACGAACCGATTCCGGTGTCCATTGCCGAGCAGGTGGAACACTGCTTGCTTGTTTCGAGACAGCTACGAAACAAGCAAGGTGAATCTGATGGAGCAGAGCAATAAACACAATAGTCAGTTCGGCAAGGTTTATCTGGTCGGAGCCGGCCCAGGCGACCCGGAATT
>DATMTZ010000402.1:0-7126 GCA_035563975.1 Oxalicibacterium sp.
ATGCGCTGCAAACAGGTTCTGGTAAAAACGCTTGGTAATGGCCAAACCATGCTCGCGCAAGACTGGAACGCTGGCATCGATATAGGGGCGCGACTCGGTGGACAACATTTTCTTCCTCCTAAATATGCATATTAAATGCAACTTTAAAACGTTAAAAAAGGACCCTCGCAGGTCCTGCTCTTGCAGAAATCCGTTCAGGCAGCGCGGCCGCCCTCACGCAAAAACGAACGATGCATCTTGACGATGTGCTCACCAGTGTTGCCGCCAACCATCTGCGCCAACGTGTACTCGTCCATTACCTTGTAGAAGGCCTCGACACCGCGCCGCAGCGCATCGCGCAACGTGCAATCGCCAGCCAGCCGACAACCGATGCCTTCACAATCCACCGCTTCCAGATCGCCTTCCAATGCACGCAGCACCACTCCAATGCGGATCTCGTTTGCATCAGTCGCCAGACGTATGCCGCCGTGGCGCCCGCGCATCGCATCAATCCAGCCGCGCTTGGCCATTGCACCCACCACCTTCACCAAGTGGTTGTGCGGAATATCGAACTGGGAGGCGACTTCCGCCACCGTCACCGTTGTGGTGCGCGGTTCGCGCGCCAGATACATCAGCACGCGCAATCCGATATCCGAGAAGCGGGTAAGCCTCATTTGCCTTCACTCCACAATATAAGCATTCTATTTAATATGCATTTAAAAAGCAACTTATTTATAGGCTGCACGATTCACAACAGCGCCGCGAAACAGGCATCCCGAATGCTAGAATGCGCGCTCGATCCTGAAGGAGGAATCATGCTGGTCGCTTTCATTATCCTTTTCGTCTTCTACGGGCTGACCTTTTACTGGGCGACCCTGAACAAGGGCGATCTCACCGGTCCGCTGCTGATCATTCTGGTGCCGCTGTTTGCCATCTACTACCTCGGCTGGATGTCCTTGCTGTATTGCCTGGCCGCCGCCTACCTCGGAACCAAGGCCGCGCTGAAAAAACAGATGCGCCAGCGCACGCTGCGCGTCTCCTTCTACGAAGACGGCGACCAGCAACAATAGTCGTCGAAATGACTTAAGCAAGAATCGGCCCTGCGGCGGCCGATTCCCGCCCCGCCTTATCTCAGCAAGCGCCAGCACAGCCAGGCAACTGCACACCACAGCACCACGATCAGCGCCGCCCCGACATAACTGCGCGGCTTGCTGCCCTGTGCCGCCATCCATTGCTCGGCCTGCAGCCGGCAGTCGGCCACTACCTGCGGCGGCAGCAGGCGCACTGCCAGCCAGATCAGCGCCGGCAGCAGCAGCACATCATCCACATAGCCCAGCACGGGAATGAAGTCCGGCACCAGGTCGATCGGACTCAGCGCATACAGCACCGTCAGGACGCACAGCGCTTTCGGCAGCAGCGTCACATCGGGGTGGCGCCGTGCGAACCACAGCATGACGGCGTCGCGCTTGATGCTGCGCGCCCAGTTCCTGATGGTGGTATTGAGGGACATGAGTGATGGCCGGGGTTGAAATCCTCTATTTTATCGGAGCCCAAGCCGCCGGTCGCCTGCTTATAATGGATGCAACGCACTTTCCACGAATTCAACTCCACCGCGAAAACCCATGCCCGTCTCGCTCGACAATCTGCTGGTGATCGGCATTTCCTCCCGCGCGCTGTTCGATCTCGAAGCCGAAGAGGAAATCTTCCGCACGCAGGGGCTGGATGCCTACCGCCAGCACCAGCTCGACCATGAAGGCGAAATCCTGAAGCTGGGCGGCGGCTTTGCGCTGGTACGCGCGCTGCTGAAGCTCAACGCATTGACGCAAAACCAGCGCTTCGTCGAAGTCGTGATCATGTCGCGCAATTCGTCGGAAACCTCGATGCGCATCTTCAACTCGATCAAGCATTACGGGCTCGACATCACGCGCGCGGTGCTGACCGGCGGCGCGTCGCTGGCACCGTATCTGCAGGCGTTCAACGTCAGCCTGTTCCTGTCGCTGCATGAAGACGACGTGCAGGCCGCGATCAATTCCGGCACTGCCGCTGCGCTGCTGTACCAGAAGCCAGCCAATGCTTTCGAGGAACTGGACCAGATCCGCATCGCCTTCGACGGCGACGCCGTGATCTTCTCCGACGAATCCGAACGCATCTACCAGACGCAGGGCATTGAAGCGTTCGAAAATCACGAGAGGGAAAACGCGTTGAAGCCCTTGCCGGAGGGACCATTTGCGCGCCTGCTGAAGGCGCTGTCCTTCATCCAGAACAATTTCAGAAATGCCGGCGGCAAATCGCCGATACGCACCGCTTTGGTGACGGCGCGCTCTTCGCCGGCGCACGAACGCGTGATCCGCACGCTGCGTGCGTGGGACGTGGCGATCGACGAGACCTTCTTCATGGGCGGCGTATCGAAATCGGACGTGCTGGCCGCCTTCCGCCCGCACATGTTCTTCGACGACCAGATCGGCCACTGCGACCGTGCGTCGCCGCTGGTGCAGACCGGGCGTGTGCCGCTGCGGATCGCGGCTGTCGAAGACCCCGAGCTGCGCAACAGCAAATAAAAAAACCGCTTCGGCGCAACGCGCGAAGCGGTTTTCCGTAGGCGCGCTTGCCTTATCGCTCGGCCACCGCATCCGCCACGCACAGCGCCGTCATGTTGACGATCCGCCGCACCGTTGCCGACGGCGTCAGCACATGCACCGGCTTGTTGCAACCGAGCAGGATCGGCCCGATTGCGACATTCGCGCTGACCGTGGTCTTCAGCAGGTTGTACGCGATGTTCGCCGCATCGATGTTGGGCAGCACCAGCAGGTTCGCATCGTTCTTCAGCGTGGTATCCGGCATCGCCTTTTTCAGCAATGCGGAATCGAGCGCCATGTCGCCATGCATCTCGCCGTCGATTTCCAGCTCGGGCGCACGCGCCCGCACCAGCTCGCGCACGCGGCGCATCTTCCGCGCCGACTCGCTGTCGCTGGTGCCGAAACTGGAGTGCGACAGCAGCGCGACATACGGCACCAGGCCGAAACGGCGCATTTCTTCCGCAGCAAGCAAGGTAATCTCCGCCAGCTCCTCGGCAGTCGGGTTTTCGTTGACGTGCGTATCGACGATAAACAGCTGGCGGTCCGACAGGATCAGGCAGTTCATCGCCGCGTAGATGTTGACACCCTCGCGCTTGCCCAGCACCTGCTCGATGTAATGCAGGTGCAGGTCGTTGGTGCCGTAGGTGCCGCAGATCATGCCGTCGGCGTCGTTCTTGTGGATCGCCATCGCGCCGATCAGCGTGTGACGGCGGCGCATCTCCAGCCGAGCATATTGCTCGGTGACGCCCTTGCGCCGCGTCATCGACAGGTAGGTTTCCCAGAAATCGCGGTAGCGGTCGTCGTGCTCGGGATTGATGGTGGTGAAATCGACGTCGGGCTTGATGCGCAGACCGAAGCGTTCGATGCGTTGCGCCAGCACCGCGGGCCGGCCGATCAGGATAGGCGTCGCCAGCTTTTCATCGACCACCACCTGCACCGCGCGCAGCACGCTTTCTTCTTCGGCCTCGGCAAACACGATGCGCTTCAGGTTCGGCGGCGTCGTCTTCGCGATGTTGAAGATCGGCTTCATGAAGGTGCCGCTGCGATAGACGAATTGCTGCAGCCGGTCGACGTAGGCTTCCATGTCGGCGATCGGCCGTGCCGCCACGCCGTCCTCCTGCGCCGCCTTCGCAACGGCCACCGCGATCCTCGTCATCAGGCGTGGATCGAAGGACATCGGGATGAAGTAGTCGGGACCGAAGCTCAGGTCGGTGATGCCGTAGGCCGTCGCCACGATATCCGATTGCTCGGCCTGCGCCAGATCGGCGATCGCGTGCACGGCCGCGATTTCCATGCCGCGCGTGATCGTGGTGGCGCCGCAGTCGAGCGCGCCGCGGAAGATGTACGGGAAACACAGCGAGTTGTTGACCTGGTTCGGATAGTCGGAACGCCCGGTCGCGATCACCGCGTCGCTGCGCACGGCGCGCACTTCCTCCGGCAGGATTTCCGGCGTCGGATTTGCCAGTGCCATGATCAGCGGCCGCTCCGCCATCGCCGCCACCATCTCCTGTTTCAACACGCCGCCGGCAGACAGGCCGAGGAAGATGTCGGCGCCAGCGATCACCTCGGCCAGCGTGCGCGCATCCGTTTTCTGCGCGAATTTTTCCTTGGCCGGATCCATCAGCTCGACGCGGCCTTCATACACCACGCCGGCCAGATCGGTGACATAGATGTTCTCGCGCACGAAGCCTAAATCCACCATCATGTCCAGGCAGGCCAGCGCAGCCGCGCCGGCACCGGATACGACCAGTTTGCTCTTGCGGATATCCTTGCCCACCACCTTCAGGCCGTTCAGCATCGCGGCAGCGACGATGATCGCGGTGCCATGCTGGTCGTCGTGGAAGACCGGAATCTTCATGCGCTCGCGCAGCCGGCGTTCGATGTCGAAACACTCGGGCGCCTTGATGTCTTCCAGGTTGATGCCGCCGAAGGTCGGTTCCAGCGAAGCAATGATGTCGACCAGCTTGTCCGGATCGGTTTCGTTGATCTCGATATCGAACACGTCGATGCCGGCGAATTTCTTGAACAGCACGCCCTTGCCTTCCATCACCGGCTTGGCGGCCAGCGGGCCGATGTTGCCGAGGCCGAGCACCGCGGTACCGTTGGTGATGACCGCCACCAGGTTGCCGCGCGCGGTATAACGATAGGAAGTGGCGGGATCATCCTTGATTTCCAGGCAGGCCATCGCCACGCCCGGCGTGTAGGCCAGCGACAGGTCGCGCTGGTTGGTCACCTGCTTGGTCGGCGCGATACTGATTTTCCCCGGGGTGGGAAACTCGTGATATTCGAGCGCCGCCTGCCGCAACTTGAGCCGTTCTTCTTCCTTTTTATCGATAGGATTCATTGCCGCGCTGCCTTCTTTTTTCGGTAAGGGGAAAATCGATTCTAGCAGAGGCGATTTTTCCGCGATTGCCGCCGACTTGTCCTCCATCAAGGAAACAGCGGCAACGGTGCATGTATCATTTGCCTGCAAGGCATCTGATTTGAATATCAAGGGAAAACATGAAACCGATCGTCATCATCGGCACCGGCCTGGCCGGCTATACCGTCGCACGCGAATTCCGCAAGCTGGACAAGGACACGCCACTCGTCATCATGACCGCCGACGGCGGCGGCTACTACTCCAAGCCGATGTTGTCCAACGCCTTTGCGCAGAACAAGCAGGCGCTGCAGCTGATCACGCAAAGCGGCGAGCAGATGGCCGAACAGTTGAACGCGAAGCTGATGACCGGCACGCAGGTCGACGCGATCGACAGCGCCGCCAAGCGCATCACGACCAGCGCCGGCGAATTCGAGTACGACAAGCTGGTGATCGCGGTCGGCGCGCAGCCGATCCGCCTCGGCCTGAAGGGCAATGCCGCGCACGAAGTGCTGGCGGTGAACAACGTCGACGACTACGCCGCCTTCCGCTCGCACATCGACAATCCGAAGAATGCGCGGCCGGTGCGCGTCGCCATCCTCGGCGCCGGCCTGATCGGCTGCGAATTCGCCGACGACCTGGCGGGCGCCGGCCATCACGTCACGCTGATCGATCCGAGCGCCCGCCCGCTGGCCGCGCTCGCGGCACCGGCGCTGTCGGAAGGATTGCATGAGGCGCTGCGTGCACGTGGTGTGGTCTTTCACCTGAACACGGTGGCCGACAGCGTGGACCGCGTCGATGCCGACCTGCGTGTGCAACTGGCCGACGGCACCACGGTGGAAGCCGATGTCGTGCTGTCCGCGGTTGGCCTGCGGCCCGATGTGCGGCTCGCCGCAAGCGCCGGTCTGAAGACCGGACGCGGCATCATCATCGATGCCTACGGTCAGACCAGCGCGCCCGATATCTACGCGCTCGGCGACTGCGCCGAATACACGATGCCGGTGGACGGCAGCACGCGCACGCTGCCCTACATCGCGCCTATCCTGCCGGCCGGCCGCGCCATCGCGCGCACGCTGACCGGGGACAAGACCGCGATCGACCTGAAGGAATCGCCAGTGCTGATCAAGACGCCAAGCTACCCGCTGGCGCTGATCGCGCCGCCGCCGCATGCGGTCGGCAGCGGCAGCTGGCAGACCGAAGAGCGCGATGCCAAGCGCATCTGCCGCTTCTTCGATGCGCACGGCGTGATGATCGGCTTCGGCGTGTCGCCGCACGACAATGCGGTGCGCCAGGAATTGCTGGGCGCGCTCGGCAAGACGGCGGAACAGCAAGCCGGCTGAACCCTGCCGCGATAAGGGCTTGCAATACTGCAAGCCCTTTTTCTCTTCGTGTTTTCCCCGATTCGGCATGCCGTGCCTTCTGTACAATGGCGGCATGCTGTCCGAATTCGATCTGATCGCGCGCTATTTCGTGCGCCCCTCCCATCCAAAAAGCCGCGCCACGCTCGGCATCGGCGACGACTGCGCGCTGCTGGCGCAGCAGGAAGGCATGCAGGCGGCGATCTCGACCGACATGCTGGTCGAGGGCCGGCATTTCTTCGCCGGCGCCGACCCTTTCCAGCTCGGTCACAAGGCGCTTGCCGTCAACCTGTCCGATCTTGCCGCGATGGGCGCTGAACCGGTCGCCTTCACGCTGGCGCTGTCGCTGCCAAAAGTGGAAGAAGAATGGCTGGCGGCGTTTTCGCGCGGCATGTTCGCGCTGGCCGATGAACACGGTTGCGAACTGATCGGTGGCGACACCACCAAGGGACCGCTGACGATCTGCATCACGGTCTTCGGCAACGTGCCGACCGGCCAGGCCTTCCGCCGCGACGCGGCGCAGCCCGGCGACGATATCTGGGTGTCCGGTACGCTGGGCGATGCGCGCCTCGCGGTCGGCGCGCTATATAACGAGTATGCACTGGACGCCGATGTACTGAAGCAGGCCGAAACGCGGCTGCACATGCCGCAACCGCGGGTGCCGCTCGGGCTGGCCTTGCGCGGCATCGCGCATGCGGCGCTCGATCTGTCCGATGGCCTGATCGGCGATCTGGGCCATATCCTCGAACGTTCGCACAAGGGTGCCCGCCTGCAGATCGACAGCCTGCCGCTCGGCCCGATGCTGCAGCAGCAGGCACCCGACATGCGTCGCCGCCTGTCGCTGGCCGGCGGCG
>DATMTZ010000403.1:0-5422 GCA_035563975.1 Oxalicibacterium sp.
GGCTTGCCGCATCCGCTTTTTGCTTTACGGGCCGGCGCGTGCTGACAATCTTTAACCATTGCCAACGATTTTCCTCACGGCGGCAGCCTGCGGACTTGCTAGAATGGCGCACGGAAATCCGCGCAGACAAGGCGGGATTCGCCCTCTTTCCCATTTTTGCAGAAGCACATCTATGCTGAGTTACCGCCATGCCTTTCATGCAGGCAATCACGCCGACGTACTCAAGCATCTCGTCACCATTCAGCTGCTGAAATATCTGGGGCAGAAGGATGCCCCCTACATGTACATCGACACGCATTCCGGTGCCGGCGTGTACGCGCTCGACAGCAATTACGCGAGCAAGAACGCCGAATATGAAACCGGCATCGCCAAGCTATGGGAGCGCAAGGATTTGCCGCAGGCGGTCGCCGACTACGTGCAGGTCGTGAAGGCGCTCAATCCGAGCGGCAAGATGCGCTACTACCCCGGCTCGCCTTATTGCGCCAACCAGGTGATGCGCGAAGAAGACCGCCTGCGCCTGTTCGAACTGCATCCGAGCGACGGCAAGATCCTGGCCGACAATTTTCGCAAGCTGGAGGCGCACGCGGCGGAGCAGGGCAAGCGGCCGGCGCGCGGCAAGCGCGTGATGATCGACCAGGCCAATGGCTTTCTCGGCCTTAAAGCCTTGCTGCCGCCGCCGTCGCGCCGCGCACTGGTGCTGATCGACCCGCCTTACGAAGACAAAGGCGATTACCGCAGCGTCGTGACAATGCTGAGCGACGCCCTGGCGCGTTTCGCGACCGGCACCTATGCGGTCTGGTATCCGGTGCTGCATCGCATGGAATCGCGGCAGATGCCCGAAAAGCTGAAGCGCCTGCCGGCCAAGGATTGGCTGAATGTCACGCTGTCCGTCTCGACGCCGTCGCCGGACGGCTTCGGCCTGCATAGCAGCGGCATGTTCATCGTCAATCCGCCGTGGACGCTGGAAGCGAGCTTGCGCGAAGTGATGCCCTATCTGGTTGACGTGCTTGGCGTGGACGAAGGAGCGGGTTACACGCTGGAAACAGGACAGGCACCGGCGCCTAGGGCAACTGGCCGGACCAGGTAGATATAAGCGCCGCGAATGGAGAATTCGATCACGATAAAAAGCGGCACTTGCAATGAGGAAATATTGGCGGAATAATGGGCAAATGCATGCCCCCAAGCGGGTTTGCGGCGTGCCGAAGCCCCCGGCGATACGCTTAAACGGCGTCAAGCGGTTCAATTTTTCGACGGTAATTCAAGGCTGAAAAGAAACGGACCAAACCGTTCTTGCATAGAGGTGAACGATCTTGATGATTACCGATTTGAGTCACCACCTGTCTGACGATCATCCACGCGTAAAGGAGTTCTTCCTCGCGCGCCAACCCATATTGTGCGGCGCCCAGACGTTGGTCGCGTATGAGCTCTTGTTCCGGCGCGCGTCGAACGGGCCGGCGAATGTGGTGGACGATTTGTCAGCGACCGCTTCGGTCATCGCGCATGCTTCCGAACTCGGCATCGACAATGTGATCGGCAACGCGTTGGGGTTTTTCAACGTCGACGCAGCCGTGCTGATGTGCGACTTCGTCAATTTCCTGCCGAGCGACAAGGTCGTGCTGGAAATCCTGGAAACGGTGCAGGTTACGCCTGAACTGGTAGCGCGCGTATCCGAACTGCATGCGCAGGGTTTCACCTTCGCGCTGGACGACGTCGTGACGCAATCGGAGGAGTTGCAGCCTCTGCTGCCGTTGATCAAGATCATCAAGATCGACATCACCGGCATGACGAAGCCCGAGATGGCCGCACTGGCACGCTATTTCAAGCAGCAGAAGAAAATGCTGCTTGCTGAAAAGGTGGAGACCATCGAGCAGTTCCAGGATTGCATCGAGCTCGGCTTCGATTACTTCCAGGGATACTACTTCGCGCGCCCCGTCATCCTGAGCGGCAAGAAGCTGGCGCCGGCGCAACTGGTGATCATGGATCTGCTCACGCTGATTGCAGCTGACGCAGAAAACAATCACATCGAACAGAACATCAAGAAGGATGCGTCGCTGGTCCTGACCTTGCTGCGGCTGGTGAACACGCCGGGGCTCGGCGTCACGCATCGCATCGATTCGCTGGGCCAGGCTTTGACGGTGCTCGGCCGCCGGCAGTTGCAGCGCTGGCTGCAGATCATTTTGTATGCCGAACACAGCAAGGGCAACCACTTCAATTCGCCGCTGCTGCAACTCGCTGCCACGCGCGGCAAGCTGCTGGAACTGATCATCGAGAAACTGCATCCGCATAATCGCGCGATGGCCGATACGGCTTTCACCGTCGGCATCATGTCGCTGATGGATACGTTGTTCAGCCAGTCGATGCAGGAAATCCTGGACCAGGTATCGGTGGTGGAAGAGGTCAGTGAAGCGCTGCTGCACCGCAACGGCTTCTACGGCGACGTGTTGAAGCTGGCCGAATACATCGAACGCATCGAACAGGCCGGCGCCTTATTGATTCCGACCTTGCAGAAACTGGGCTTGGGCATCGAAGACCTGTATGCGTTGCAGTTGTCCGCTTTCGAATGGAGCAACAGTATTTCACGGGCCTGAGCGCACCGGTGAATCTTTCGCCCGGTTGACCGCGTATTTTCAGCCGCCGGCCATGCGCCATGCGACGCTACAATACGTGGCATGAATTCCCCCACATCAAATCAAGACGAAGACGACGAAGCAGGCGTCCCGCCCATTCCGGCAGGCTCGAAAAACTACATGACGCCGCAAGGCCATGCGCGCATGAAGGACGAGTTGCTGAAGCTGATCGACGTCGAGCGGCCCGAAATCGTGCAGATCGTCTCATGGGCGGCTTCCAATGGCGACCGCTCCGAGAACGGCGACTATCTGTACGGCAAACGGCGCTTGCGGCAGATCGACAGCCGCATCCGCTTCCTGACCAAGCGGCTGGACCTGGCCGAGGTAGTCGATCCTTCCGTACATCACGGCAGCGACCAGATTTTCTTCGGCGCCACCGTGCGCTATGAAACGCAGGCTGGCGACGAGCAAACCGTCACCATCCTCGGCATCGACGAGATCGATCCGCTCAAGGGAAAGATCAGCTGGATTTCGCCTGTTGCGCGTGCGCTGACGAAGGCGCGTGAAGGTGATACGGTGACGCTGAGGACGCCGGCCGGCCTGGAAGAATTGACGATACTCGAAGTAAGCTATCCGCCTCGCGCGGATTGAGTCGATAGAAAATCAGTCGCGGCTGCGGTCGCGCACCAGGCGCGTGACGCCTGAAATGCGACGCACATTGCGCATCAGCCGCGCCAGATGCACGCGGTCTTCGACCTGCACCGTGAAGTGCATGTGCGTCATCAACTGATCCTTGTCGTCGTCCATGTTGACGTGCGAGATATTGGCATCGGACTCGCCTATTTCCGCCGCGATGCGCGCGAGGATGCCTTTCTCGTTGCGCGCCACCAGCGTGATGCGGCAGTCGAAACGCCGCTTGATGTCCGAACCCCATACCACTTCGATCCAGCGATCCGGTTCCTTGGAACGCTGGCGCTTGGCGGTTTCGCATTCGATGGTGTGCACCATCAGACCCTGGTCGCCGCGCATCTGGCCGAGGATGGCGTCGCCCGGAATCGGATGGCAGCACGGCGCCAGCTGCACCGAGATGCCCTCCGTGCCATAGATGATGACCGGGTCGATCTTGCTCGGCACGAGTTCGCCGTTGGCGTCCACTGCCGGGTGCGGTTCGTTGGCGCTGTCTTCCATCAGGCCGAGAATGTGGCGCGCGACCAGCGCCGCCATCCGTTTTCCGACGCCGATGTCGGCGTACAGGTCGTCAATCGACTTGGCGCTCGATTCGTTCAGCAGGCGCTCGACCAGCGAAACGGGCAATTCAATGTTGACGTTCAGCGTGCCCAGCGCTTGCGTCAGCAGGCGGCGGCCCAGCTCGGTCGATTCCGCCAGATTGATCGTGCGCAGGTGATGCCGGATCGCGGAGCGCGCCTTGCCGGTGCGAACGAAGGAAAGCCAGTTCGGGTTCGGGCGCGACGTCGGCGCGGTGATGATCTCGACGATATCGCCGTTGCGCAGCTCGGTGCGCAACGGCACCTGTTCCATGTTGATCTTGACCGCGATGGTCTGGTCGCCGACGTCGGTGTGGATGGTGTACGCGAAATCGAGCGCGGTGGCGCCGCGCGGCAGCGCGATGATCTTCGATTTCGGCGTGAACACATAAACCGAATCGGGAAACAGATCGACCTTCACGTGTTCAAGAAACTCGGCCGAGTCGCCAGTCTGCTTCTGGATGTCCAGCAGTGATTGCAGCCAGGCGTGCGTGCGTTGCTGCAGGTCGGTCAGGCTGCCTTCGTCATCCTTGTACAGCCAGTGCGCGGCAACGCCGGATTCGGCCACACGGTGCATTTCCTGCGTGCGGATCTGGAATTCAACCGGCGTGCCGTAGGGACCGATGAGTGTGGTGTGCAGCGACTGGTAACCGTTCAGCTTCGGGATCGCGATGTAATCCTTGAACTTGCCCGGCATCGGCTTGAATAGCGCATGCAGCGTGCCGAGCGCGACGTAGCAATTGGCGAAGCTGTCGACCACGATGCGGAAACCGTACACGTCCAGCACCTGCGAGAAGGACAGATGCTTGTTGCGCATCTTACGGTAGATGCCGAACAGCGTCTTTTCGCGGCCGTAGACTTGCGCCGGAATGCCGGTCGCTTCCAGCGTGGCGTTGACCGATTCGAGAATCTTGCTGACCACCTCGCGCCGGTTGCCGCGCGCCGCTTTCACCGCCTTCGACAGCGTGCGATAGCGCAGCGGATACAGGTGCGAAAACGCGAGATCCTGCAGCTCGCGGTAGATGTTGTTCAGGCCGAGGCGGTGCGCGATCGGCACGTAGACTTCCATCGTCTCGCGCGCAATGCGGCGTTTCTTTTCGGCCGCCATCGAGCCGAGCGTGCGCATGTTGTGCAGCCGGTCGGCCAGCTTGACGAGGATCACGCGCACGTCGCGCGCCATCGCCAGCAGCATCTTGCGGAAGTTTTCTGCCTGCGCCTCGATCTGGCTCTGGAATTCGATCTTGTCCAGCTTCGACAGGCCGTCGACCAGCGTCGCGACCGGCGCGCCGAAGCGTTCGATCAGTTCGTCTTTCTTGACGTCCTGGTCTTCCATCACGTCGTGCAGCAAGGCCGCCATGATGGCCTGTGCGTCGAGCTTCCAGTCGGCGCAGATTTCGGCAACCGCGATCGGGTGCGAAATGTAGGGTTCGCCGGACATGCGCATCTGGCCCAGATGCGCCTCGTCCGAAAAGCGGTAGGCTTCCTTGACCTTCTTCAGTTCGGAAGGCGTCAGGTATTCGGCCAGCTTGTTGGTGAGCTCGGTGACGGATGCCACGCCGTGAACCGGCGTCGGCGGCGGTGCTGCTTTTT
>DATMTZ010000404.1:0-2805 GCA_035563975.1 Oxalicibacterium sp.
CGCGCGGCCGAGGCCGTGGCTGGCGCCGCATACCAGTGCGTGCTTGTCGCGTATGCCGAGATCCATTGCCTGTTTCCGTTTGCTGTTGTGCCGTCATGCACGGACGGCGAAACGGTCCGATGATACTCCTGTCGAGCAAGCGCGACAGGAGACGGAAATCAGCGGCTTAGAACAGATGGCCGAGCTTGGCTGCCTTGGTACTCAGATAGCGGTCGTTGAAGGGATTGGGCGTGACGATCAGCGGCACGCGCTCCGTCACCTTGAGGCCGAGTTGTTCCAGCGCCGTGATCTTGCGCGGATTGTTGGTCATCAGGCGCAACGTGGCAATCTGCAGATGCTCGAGCATCGGCTTGCACAGCCGGTAGTCGCGCTGGTCGGCCTTGAAGCCGAGCCGCTCGTTCGCTTCCACCGTGTCCGCGCCCTGGTCCTGCAGTTGATATGCGCGGATCTTGTTCACGAGACCGATGCCGCGGCCTTCCTGCCGCAGGTAGAACAGCGCGCCGCGGCCTTCCTCGGCAATCTTGCGCAAGGCGGCTTCCAGTTGCGGGCCGCAGTCGCAGCGCAGGCTGAACAGCGCATCGCCGGTCAGGCATTCGGAATGAATACGCGCCAGCACCGGTTCGCCGCTATCCACCTCACCGAGCGTGATTGCCACGTGCTCCTTGCCGCTGGCCGGTTCGACGAAGGCATGCAGGCGGAAATTCGCCCACGGCATCGGCAGGATGCACGACGCGACATAGTCGAGTTCGATGTTGGAAGGGGCAACCGGATCGGCTGCAGGTACGAGGCTGGGTTTCATGGCAAAACAATATCGTTCATCAGCAAACGCAGCCGCGCCGGCTTCGGCAGGGCTGCGCTTTTTACTTGCAAAGACGAAGGATATCAGGCCGGCAGCAATTCGTTGATGGTCTGGCTGGTTTGGGCCAGCGCTTTTTCGACGCCGACGTCGCCGGTCGCCAGGCCTTCGCTGTGCACGATCGTCACATCAGTCAGGCCGATAAAGCCCAGTACCGTGCGCAGATAGGTGCCGGCATGGTCCATCGCCGCCGCAGGACCTTGGCTGTAGACGCCGCCGCTGGCGGTAAAGATATAGACCTTCTTGCCGGTGACCAGGCCCACCGGACCTTTTTCGCCGTATTTGAAGGTCACGCCGGCGCGGGCAACATGGTCGATCCAGGCTTTCAGGCCCGACGTGATCGAGAAGTTGTACATCGGCGCGCCGATCACGATCACGTCGGCATCAAACAATTCCTGCACCAGCGATTCGGACAAGGCGGCGATCTTCGCCTGCTCCGGCGTGCGCTGATCGGCAGGGGTAAAAAAGGCACCCAGCGTTTCCTCGGTCAGATGCGGCAGCGGTTGCACCGCCAGGTCGCGCTCGACGACGACGGTATCCGGACGCTTGGCTTTCCATTTGTTCAGGAATTCTTCGGTGACCTTGCGGGAGATCGAACCGTTGTTACGCACGCTGCTGTTGATGTGGAGAATCTTGGTCATGATGTGCTCGCTTTCCTTTTCGTTTTTGAGGAGTGACGCATTGATTGCGTCGTTGCAAGCATCGTAGGACAGGTTTAGTATTCAGAAAACCCACATTATTTCTCTAAATAGAATCGATTTTATAGATATGAGAGATCCCGGTCTACCGACGCTCGACCAGTTGCGTGTTTTTGTCGCCGTGATTGACTGCGGCAGCTTTTCACGCGCGGCCAAGGAATTGCACCGGACGCAGTCCGTGATCAGCTACACGATTGCCAATCTGGAAGCGCAATTGAACGTCGCCCTGTTCGACCGCAGCAAGCGCAAGCCGACGCTGACCGAAGCCGGCAAGGCGCTGCTGGCCGACGCCCGCACAGTCGGCATGAAGATCGATGCAATGCGCGCGCGCGCCAAGACGCTGGCGCTGGGACTGGAGGCAGAAGTGTCGATCGTGGTCGACGTGATGTATCCGAACTGTCACCTGGTGCGCGCGCTGCAGGCCTTCCAGCAGCAGTTCCCGACCGTCGGCCTGCGGCTGCGAATCGAGGCGCTCGGCTCGGTCAAGCACCTGGTCGCCATGCGCGAATGCCAGATCGGCATTGCGGGGCCGATGCTGGAGTTCCCCGACATTTATCAGCATCACCAGCTCGGCTACATCACGATGATCCCGGTCGCCGCGCCGACGCACCCGCTCGGCCAGATGAAAGGCATCATCCCGAACGAGACCGCGCGCGAACATACGCAACTGGTCCTCACCGACCGCAGCCAGCTGACGGCGGGACAGGATTTCGGCGTGCTCGCCTTGCGCGACTGGCGGCTCGGCGATCTGGGCGCCAAGCATATGCTGCTTCTGTCCGGACTGGGCTGGGGTTCGATGCCTGAGGAAATGGTGCGCGAGGATATCAGCGCCGGTCGGTTGCTTCACCTGCAACTAGCCCACATGATCAGCGGCCAATATTCGCTACACATGATTCATCGCACCGATGGTGCCCCGGGACCGGCCGGCCGCTGGCTGATGCAGTATTTCGTCGATCATCCGCCGGACGGCAATTCCGACACGCGCGGCCCGGTCAAGGTATCCTGATCCGCTTGAAGCGATACGGAAGACTGAACAGGTTTATTGCCGTTAGCATCGCGCTGACTTGACTGACGCGTGTGGCCGCAACCCATACGTCTCACGCATGGTGCCAACAGCATTGTCGATATACGCCGATTTGCGCCTGAAGCGCTGACGAGACCTATGGCTACACCAAGGTCCCGTGACAGCGCTCACGCAAGCTGCACACTGAACTCGGCGAGAGCGCACATGGGATCTGCGACGATCAAAAT
>DATMTZ010000405.1:0-1768 GCA_035563975.1 Oxalicibacterium sp.
TGGCCTGTGCGGCTTCACGGTTTCCAACCTGATGCTGCCGGATGCGGTGCAGCAGTGGGAAAACCGGCACGACGTCACGACGCCGGTCAAGGATGGCGAGGAGCCGGGCGCCTACGGCAAGCCGGACCGCATCGCGTCGCCGCTGCAGATCATGCTCGACGGCCCGATCGGTGCGGCGTCGTTCAACAATGAATTCGGCCGCCCGAATCTCGGCGGCTATTTCCGCACCTATGAGCAGAACGTGGCCGGCACGGTGCAGGGCTATCACAAGCCGATCATGATCGCCGGCGGCATCGGCAGCATCGCGGCCGAGCATACGAAGAAGCACGAACTGCCGGTCGGCAGCCTCTTGATCCAGCTGGGCGGACCCGGCATGCGCATCGGCATGGGCGGCAGCGCCGCGTCGTCGATGGCGACCGGCACCAACACCGCCGACCTCGATTTCGATTCGGTGCAGCGCGGCAATCCGGAAATGGAGCGGCGCGCGCAGGAAGTCATCAACGCCTGCTGGGCAATGCAGGACGACAATCCGATCCTGTCGATCCATGACGTTGGCGCCGGCGGCCTGTCGAATGCGTTCCCGGAAATCACCAATGATGCCAAGCGCGGCGCGGTATTCGATCTGCGCGCAGTGCCGCTGGAAGAGAGCGGCATGGCACCGAAGGAAATCTGGAGCAACGAGTCGCAGGAACGCTACGTGCTGGCGATCGCACCCGATGATCTGCCGTTGTTCACCTACCTGTGCGAGCGTGAGCGCTGCCCGTTTGCCGTGGTTGGTACTGCGACCGAAGAGCGCCAGTTGAAGGTGATCGACCCGCTGCACGACAACAACCCGGTCGACATGCCGATGAACGTGCTGCTCGGCAAACCGCCGAAGATGCATCGCGATGTCACGCATGTGAAGCAATCTTTCCCGGCAGTCGACCTGACTGGCGTCGACTTGCTGGAAGCGTCGGTGCGCGTGTTGCGCCTGCCGACCGTGGCGGACAAATCTTTCCTGATCACGATCGGCGACCGCACCGTCGGCGGCACGTCGGTGCGCGACCAGATGGTGGGCCCGTGGCAAGTGCCGGTAGCCGACTGTGCGGTGACGACGATGAGCTTCGAAGGTTACCTCGGCGAAGCGATGGCGATGGGCGAACGCACGCCGCTGGCGGTCATCAACGCGCCGGCCTCGGGCCGCATGGCGGTCGGCGAGGCATTGACCAACATTGCCGCCGCGCCGATAGCGGAAATCGGCAACATCAAGCTGTCGGCCAACTGGATGGCCGCTTGCGGCCAGCCGGGGCAGGACGCGGCGCTGTTCGATACGGTGAAGGCTGTCGGCATGGAATTGTGTCCGGCGCTCGGCATCAGCATCCCGGTCGGCAAGGATTCGCTGTCGATGCGCACGACCTGGAAGGACGGCGACGAAGACAAGGCAGTGGTGGCGCCAGTGTCGCTGATCGTATCGGCGTTCTCGCCGGTATACGACGTGCGCAAATCGCTGACGCCGCAGCTGCGCACCGACGTCGGCGATACCGCGCTGATCCTGATCGATCTCGGCCGCGGCAAGAACCGCATCGGCGCATCGGCGCTGACGCAGGTGTTGCAGCAGCTCGGCAACGAGGTGCCGGACGTCGACAGCGCGCAAGACCTGAAAGCCTTCTTCGGTGCGATCCAGCAGTTGAACAAGGCCGGCAAGCTGCTGGCCTATCACGACCGTTCCGACGGCGGCCTGTTCGCCACGCTGTGCGAGATGGCGTTTGCCGGTCATACCGGCCTGTCC